>JANPIT010000360.1:0-3736 GCA_031425115.1 Opitutaceae bacterium
GACCTCCGCATCGGCCTGCGCGTCCTGCTCAAGGAAAAATCCTTCTGCGCCCTCGCCGTTGGCGTGCTCGCGCTCGGTATCTGCGGTGTCACTACACAGTTCTCGCTCGTCAACGCCATCGCGCTCCGCGGGCTGAACTTCGCTCACGCCGATCGGATCATGGGCGGCGGCTTCCGCGATCCATCGGTGCCGAATAATTTCGGCGGCGCCGGCCTGCCGTTCGCCCAAGACTACCTCGATCTCATCGAGACGCAGCAGTCCTTCGAGCAAACCGCCGCGTTTCTCAATGGCTCCACCGTCAACGTCACCTACCAGGGCAATCCCCAGCGCTACACCGGCGGCTACGTCACCCACGATTTCTTCCGCGTGATCGGGGTCGAGCCCGTCCTCGGCCGCAACTTTACCGCGGCCGACAACACGCCCGGCGCCGAGCGCGCCACCCTTATCAGCCACGAAATCTGGCAACGCGATTTCGGCGGCGAGGCCAGCGTCGTCGGAGCCAGTGTGCGCATCAACGGCAAGCCCGCCGTCGTCATCGGCGTCATGCCCCCGCGTTTCAAGTTTCCCGTCAACGAGCAGCTCTGGGTCCCGCTCTGGAACGAGTTTCCCGCGCGCTCGCGCGAGGATCCGGCGAACATCGGCGTGGGCTTCATGGGCCGGCTCAAGCCCGGCGTGAACGTCGATCAGGCCAATGCCGAATTCGACGCCGCCGCCAAACGCATCGCCGCCGCGTATCCAAAAACCAGTGGACGCTTCACGACTGCGCTCGTGCAACCGCTCTCGACCAACCTCATCGGCCGGCCGTTCCGCCAGGTGATCCTCGCGATGCTGGGCGCCGTCGCGATCGTCCTTCTCATTGCGTGCGTCAACGTGATGAACATGCAGTTCGCCCGCGCAGCCCTCCGCACCAAGGAGCTCGCGCTCCGCGGCGCCCTCGGCGCGACGCGCTGGCGCCTCGTGCGCCAGATGCTCACCGAGAGCCTGCTCATCGCCGCGTTCGGCGCCGGCTTCGGCATTCTACTCGCTCATTGGTGCATCGACCTCCTCGCCGATGCGTCGCGAGGCCTGCAGTTCCCGCTCCCGTATTGGGTTTCCTTTGACCTCGATCGCATGGTGCTCGGCGTGACGCTTGCCGCCACCCTTTTCGCCGCGCTCGTCTCCGGTTTTATGCCCGCGCTCCTCACCTCGCGCGCCAACGCCGCCGATGTCATGAAGGACTCCGGCCGCGGCAACTCCAGCGGCCTCGTTAACCGGCTCACGTCCACGCTTGTCGTCGTGCAGATCGCGTTCACCGCCGGCCTGCTCGTCCTCTCCGGATTGCTCATCAACTCCGTCGTCAACCGCGTCACGCTCGCTTACGGCTACGATGAACACGCCGTTATCACCGCGCGCATGGGCCTCTTCGACGCCGACTACCCCACGCCGCAAGCGCGCCAGCAATTCTTCGACGCCTTGCTTCGCCAACTGCGCGCCGCGCCGGAGATCGAGGCCGCTGCGCTCACCGCGCGTTTCCAAATGCTCTTCGCCGGCGGCGGCCAATATGAAGTAGACGGCCAGGCCTACGTCGCGGACGACGACCGCCCGTTTGGAAATTTCGAAGGCATCACCGACGGTTACTTCGCCGCGCTCGGCCTCCGGGTGCTCGAGGGCCGCGAGTTTCAAGCGGACGACTCCGATGCCAGGCAACCCGTCGCGATCGTCAACGCCAGCTTCGCCAAAAAACATTTTGGCAACCAGAGCCCGCTCGGTCGTCGGGTTCGCGTCTATAATCGCGCGCAAGCCCAAGCCTGGCGCACGATCGTCGGAGTCGTGCCCGACACGCGCATGGAAGGCCCGTTTCCCGCGCCGCGGATTCGCGACAGCGCAGGCTTCTACCAACTCCTCGCCACGCCTCAGCCGCCCCAGTTCAGCACCATCGTGGCGCGTCCCCGCCCCGGTCAGCACGCCGACACGCTCGGCGCCGTCGTCCGCCGCGAGCTCGCGAAAGTAGACCCGAACCTCCCGCTCTATTTCGTCGGCACGCCGAAGATCTGGCACGACGGCGCAGTCGCACAGGTGCGCCTCGCTGGGACGCTCTTCGGTATCTTCGGCTTCGTCGCCGTGGTGCTCTCCTCCGTCGGCCTCTACGGCGTGATGAGTTTCGCCGTGAATCAGCGCACCCAGGAATTCGGCATCCGCATGGCCCTCGGCGCCGACAGCCTGCGCATCCTCACGATGGTCGTGCGCAAAGGCGCGCTTCAACTCAGCTGCGGCCTCGTCGTCGGTCTCGGTGCCGCACTCGTATTCATTCAAGCCGCACGCGGCGCACTCCAGAACTTCCTCTTCGGCGTCGATCCCGCCGACCCCGCGATCTACGGCAGCGTCGCCCTCCTCCTCGCCGTCGTCGCCGCGGTCGCCTGCCTCGTCCCCGCCCGCCGCGCCACCCGCGTCGACCCGATGGTCGCGCTGCGGGCGGAATAAGAGATCTTGAAATCGGGCATCGGGCATCGGGCATCTAGAAATTTCCAATCCGCCGAACTCCGACTTTCCCAAATGACCGATTAGAGATGCCCGATTTTCAGTTTTCACGATTTCCCAACCCACTTTCCCCATGCTCTCCTCCCTCCGCCAAGACCTGCGCATCGGCCTGCGCGTTCTCATCAAAGAAAAGGGCTTCTGCGCCCTCGCCGTTTCCGTGCTCGCGATCGGCATTTGCGCCGTCACGACGCAGTTTTCCGTCGTCAACGGCGTGCTGCTGCACGCGTTCACCTTCCGCGACTCCGACCGGCTCGTCGACGTCCAGCTGGTCGATCCGACCAATTTCTCTCCGACCAATTTTAATTCGCGGATCACCACCGCCGACTTTGTCGAGCTGAAGGAGCAGCAAACCTCGTTCTCCGACTTCGTCGGTTACCTCAACGGCTCGACCGTCAATCTCACCTACAACGGCAATCCCATCCGCCTCACCGGCGGCTACGTCACGCACGACTTCTTCCCCGCGCTGGGTGTATCGCCTGTTCTTGGACGCAACTTCCGCCCCGAGGAAGACCGTCCCGGCGTCGACAAGGCCGTCCTCCTCAGCGACGCCCTCTGGCGCTCCGACTTCGGCGCTGACCCGGCCGTCCTCGGCAAGGTCGTCCGCGTCAACGGCCGCAGCGGCGTGATCGTCGGCGTCATGCCGCCGAAATTCCAGTTTCCCGGCAACGAGCAGCTCTGGATTCCGGTGAACGCTGAGTTCCCCGTAAAACCCCGCAACGATCGCGGGATCAATTTCATCCAGATCATCGCGCGCTTGAAGCCCGATGTCTCGATGCAACTCGCGCAGGAGGAAATCACGCGCCTGGCCAAGCAATTCGCCGAGGTCCACCCCGATACCAACAAGCAATTCACGCTGGGCTACGTGCGCCCGCTCATCCGCGCTTTCACCGGCGGCCCGCTCTCCGGCCTGCTCTACACCATGCTCGGCTTTTGCGTCCTCTTGCTGCTCATGGCCTGCACCAACGTCATGAACATGCAGTTCGCGCGCGCCACTCTCCGCGCCAAGGAACTCGCCATCCGCTCCTCCCTCGGCGCCACGCGCTCCCGTCTGATCCGACAGATGCTCACCGAGAGCCTCCTCGTCGCCGCCCTCGGCGCCGTGATCGGCATCGGCGGCGCCTTCTGGGCGACCGACTATCTCAACACCGCCGTCCACAATCTCCAGAACCCCATCCCGTCGTGGATGATTTTCCGAGTCGACGGCAAGGTCCTCGCCCTC
>JANPIT010000361.1:0-3781 GCA_031425115.1 Opitutaceae bacterium
CCGGCGCTCGCGGCGAGCAATGCGACTGCGGTAAATACGCCGAGGCCGAGGCTGGCCTCCGCGCCGAGATGCGGCAGCGGCATCCAGGCGAGCACTCGTGGGGGTTTTTCGACGCGAGTCGTCGTGCGGAGAAAGCGGGTGTATTGCGGCAGTCGGGCGACGAGAATCAGCGCGACCGCGGCGCAATACACGGTGCGAAACGCGGCCAGCTGCGCCTCCGGTGGAACAAGTGCGGTGGCCATCGCAAGGGATCAGGATTTCGCGGCGAGCGCGATCACCTTGAGTGCCCCGATGGGCTGTTCCGAAATGGCGATCGCGCCGGTTTCCGCGATGATCGCGATGCGCGCTACGACGCGCGCCGCGCACACGTCCGGTGTTTGCGAACGATGCCGAGCGGAGGCGTCCAGAAAACGCTCGAGGATCCGATGGGCCTCGCTCCCTTCGGCCAGGGTCGGTGTTTTTGCCCAGGCGGCGCCGAACGCGGAATTGAACTCGTCGACAGACGCTGGCGAGTTGGTCACCAGGCCGGTCTCCGAACCATCCCGGAGCTGGAGTCGCAGTTGAAAAAAACGCGCCACTTTGGGAGTGCGATAGGCGGCGAACATCGGATAGCCGGAGAAGGGCCACAGGTCGCGGCCGGAGGCCGTAATGACGACCAGCGCGACGACGACGACGGCGCACGAGACGAGGGCGATCATGGTGACGGTTTCGAGATTCGCTGGATTGAGCGCGATTTTCAGCGCGCGTCGACTCTGACCGCGGGGAGACGGCGAATAGATTGTCCGTGCAAAGCCGGTGAATGTGTGGTGGGAACCGGTCTCATGATGCGGCCAACCCCATGAATCCAATGCGCCCCGACACGATGCTGCAGCGGGCGCCCGCTCTGCGTCTTACGCTGAACGCGGTGGAGGGCGTGGAAATTGATCGCGGGGCTGCCCCCAGATGCGGGAGTTTCTCGTCGCGCATCCTCCTGCCGATGCGATGTGGAATTTCGTGTCTCGCCCGAAGCTGGAAGCGAGCCTGGCGCGACTCAGCAGCGCCGATGCCGCTGAGGTGCCCTTGGGGAAATTCTACGACTTGGTAAATGCCCTGCGATGGCCGGCTTTGTCGCGTGGATGTCGCGGCCTCCGCGCTTAGCCGGAACGATTCAGTAGCGCGTGATTCGTCGAGGTAAAAACCGGGAGTCACGCTTGGAATGATTCTATTGCATGGCAGTTGGGCGGGGCGGTGAGTTTTTCGAGAAGTTGCCGCCACCAGTCGCGCGCGGCGCGGCCCTGGACGGCGAGTTTCACTGTAGGGCGACCTTGCGCGTGGCTGAAGACGGCGGCGCGGGTGAACAGGCGCCAGCGCAGCGTGACCAACTCGCAGCGGGCGAGTTGCCCGAGGCGACGTTGCAACAGCACGCACAGGTTGTAGGCGGTGATCGCCAGATGATACGCTGCCTCCGTGGCCCAGAAGGACTGGCAGCACAGCCCCTTGATCCCGAACTGCCGGCCCAGTTCCTTGATCCGATTTTCGATATCGGCGCGACCGTTGTAACGCCGCCAGACCGCGAGGGCGTCGACCTCGCCGGCCGCCAGATTGGTGATCAGCGCTTGGAAACGATAGGCGGGCAAATCGAAGAGCGTTTTGCCGCCGGCATCGGCCCGCTCGGCGATGCGCTGGCGGATCACGATCAGGCGTTCGCCCGGCCGCTCGCCGGCGAGTTCCTGCACCTGTAGGCCCGCGATCTCGGTGTCGCGCCAGTGGGCGTCATCGTGGCGGCACAGTCGCTGCACCGGCGCGCGCAACGGCGTCGCCACGATATAGCGCTGGCGCAACTGCCGCAGCGCATCGAGGAACGCCCGGCTGCAAAAGCCGCCGTCGGCTCGCACCAGCCCAATCCGAAGGTGCGCGGGCAGACCGGCAAGGGTGCTTTGCAGAAACTCCGCCGCGTGATTGACGCACGCCGCATCGCCGCGCCGCAGCCAGAAATTGGCGATCAGTTGCCCTTCGGCGAGAGCGGCCACCAACGGGCGGTGACACGGCTTGAGTCCCTGCTTGGTGTAGCCGACCCGCACGCCGGCCTGATGACCGTCCTCGTGGAGCAGCGCCCACGAGTCCAGATCCAGGGTGTAGCCCTCGCGCTCGCTCGGCAGCCGTCGCATCGCCCAGCGATGCAGCGCGCTCAACCCCTCGCTCGTGCCCTGCGCGAAGCCGGCGAAGAACCGCGACAATGTCGATTGGCTGGGCACCGCCGTGATCCCCAAAACCTCGGCGATCGCCGGATCTTGGCGCAGATACGCGATGCGCGAGAGTTTATCCGCGCCGGCTAAAATGCCGCCGATAAAACCCAGTGCGATGTCGCCCGGATCGTAGGCCCGGTTGCTCGTCGGCGCGTGCGGCAACACCCCGCGCAACTGCGCGCCAAACCCGCTCTGCTGCAAAAAGTGTG
The DNA here is from genome assembly GCA_031425115.1 of Opitutaceae bacterium. GTDB lineage: Bacteria > Verrucomicrobiota > Verrucomicrobiia > Opitutales > Opitutaceae > ER46. Next base: position 2,435 of record JANPIT010000361.1, read on the forward strand.
ACCACACCACCAACCCGCCATGCGCCGTCAGGCGTTGATCGGTAAAGCCAATCCGGATGGACTTCACCCCATTTTTGGTGCCCAAATCCAGCTGCACCGTTTGGTTCGCCGTCCCGTCGACGGCCTCAGTCGTTTTATGTTTCACACCATCAACGACGCCAAACGGTGTTCTCTTGGCGACTACTGCTTCTATTGAATCGCTCCGGCTTAGCGTGATCGGTTGAACACCGGATCTAATTCGAAATGCTAGCCGGGTTTGGGCGCGTTGCCGGCGAACCGAGCCACGACCACGTGGCGCGCCGCCTCGGCCTCGCCCGTCAGGATTTTGTCGCCGGCACGAACCCACGCGTGGGCGAGAAGGTCTGCCCGGTTGGCGCCTTCGAGCGCCACGCCGAAATAGAGCGTGCTCGGGAGACCGCGACGCTGGAGCATCCATTTTGCCGCCAGCGCCTGCGGGAGACAGACGAAACCGAGCGGCACGTGGCGGGCGGCGGCCTGCACGGCCCACGACACTTTCAAGGCGAGGGCGCGCTCGGCCGCCGTGATCGTGTAGGTGGTCTCCGCGTTCAACCGCCCGAGGTGGCGGGCGAGCCAGCGGAAAGGGATCGTGTGCACCAGGAGTTTCGCGACCGACAGAAACCCGAGGGCTTCGACGAACCAAAGCCGATCGCGCCAGCCGCGTTGGAAGAGTTTTGTGATCCGTGTCATCCCCAACGGCACGATAACCCTGACGGACGCGCGCGAGGCAAAACGAATCGTCGGTGCGGCGTCCCGCCGGCATCCTCCCTTGACGCGGTTGGAGCGGGCTGCCGCTAATGCTCGCCGATGACACTCCAGACGGCGAGCCGATCGGCCGGTTTCGATTGGCGGTGGGTATTGGTGATTGGGATATGGCTGGTCGTGATGGCGCGGATCGGCAGCGAATTTTCCGGGCGGGGAGCGCATTTGTGGCATCACGATCTCGGGCTGCTTTATCGGGAGCAGGCGAGTTTTTACGCCGGACAATACCCGGCGGCAGAGGCGAGAGGGGAGTTAACGCTCGCCGCGGGGCACCAGTCGGACTACCCGCCATATTCCTTTCCGCTCGCCATGCCCTGGCTGCTACCGGGGCTCGGGTGGGGCGCGGCACGCGTGTGGTTCACAGCTTGCCAACTCGCGGCCGCGGCGGTCGTGGTCGCGTTCGCGTGGATGCGCGGTCGCGAGGAGAACGCGCGGTTGGGTTGGCTGCTGGCGGGCGGCGTGCTCGCCATGACCGGCCTGCGGGCCGATTTGCTGTTCGGGAACTACGGCTTGTTGATGACGGCGCTGCTGGTCGCGATGGGCTGGGCCCTCGAGCGGGGAAGATGG
>JANPIT010000362.1:0-4002 GCA_031425115.1 Opitutaceae bacterium
GCCGCGGTGGGTTCGTCGGGCAACTCTCTGCGATCGTGGGGTCTTGCCCCTGCTGCCGCATTCCGCGGCGTAGTTGAAAGGCGAAAGGGGAAAAGGTGGTGGCGGATTGGTGATTGCGGATTGCGGAGTGCGGAGTGCGAGAAACGACGCGGCTCCCATCCAAGGCAACCGCGGCGGGGGCGCCGCGGCTCCAGGGTTGAGACGTCGGGCGAGCTGATCGGTTTGGGATGTCGTGAGACGGCCGAAGTCGCGCAGCGTGGGGACGCGGCGCCCTCGCCGCGTTTCGGGGACGGCCGCGTGGAGCTCGCCGTATCCTTGTGCACAGGAGGTCGGTGCTCCAAAACGCGGCCATGCCAGATCACGGCCACCTACCGCACCTAAGATCGTTTGCGGCGCAGCCGATCATTTTTGTCACCGCGGTCACGCACCAACGGCGCCCTCTACTCGCCAACCAGGCCGCGTTCCAAACGCTCACGGCCATTTGGCAGCGTTCTCCCGCGCTCGATGGTTGGTGCGTGGGAGACTACTTACTCATGCCAGACCACCTGCATCTTTTCGCGCGTCCAGCCCTCGATGCCAAACCGCTCGCGAAGTGGGTCGAGACTTGGAAATCGCTCAGCACGCGGGAGCTCAAATCGCTCCTACAACTCGAGCCGCCGCTTTGGCAGCGCGACTACTTCGACCGGTTCTTGCGCACGGCAGATAGCTATACGGAAAAGTGGAATTATGTGGCCATGAATCCAGTGCGGAAAGAGTTGTGCGCGAGGTCCGATGAGTGGCCTTGGAAGGGGCGCTTGTCTGATTTGACGTTCTGACCGTGAATCCAATCTCACCGCGGCGAGGGCGCCGCGGCTCCCGGGTCGACCTTCACGCTCGAATCGTCGGGTAGCGTGTCGTCGCGGCGCCCTCGCCGCGTTTCGGGGACGGCCGCGTGGAGCTCGCCGTATCCTCGTTTCAAAGGGACGATCCAAAACACCGCGCCGGGGCGCCGCGGCTCCATGGTCCAGCCACTGAACAATAGTTACGCCGCCGGATCGAGCACCACTTTGATACAGCGATCCCGCTTCTCGACGAACATGGGATACGCCTTGGCGGCCTTGCTCAGGGGGACGCGGTGCGTGACCACGAACGAGGGATCGATTTTTCCGTCTTCGATCAGCTTCAGGAGTGGGCCCATATATTTCTGCATATGGGTCTGCCCCATCTTGAAGGTGAGGCCTTTGTTCATTGCCGCGCCGAACGGCATTTTGTCCAAGAAACCACCATACACGCCGGGCACTGACACGTTGCCCGCCTTGCGCGTGCACCGCATTGCCTGCCGTAATGCGTAGGGGCGGTCGGTCTCCAGCATCAGCGACCCACGTTCGCGCGCGGTCCGCCGGAGACAGGTATTTTCTGGGATGCGGTGGCCATCGCACAGAGTAGCGAGATGAGTCTCACTGTTCCCTCGCTCGATTAACCCATCGTGCCGCAGGCCACCGTCCGTGCACGGAAAGGTGACAATAAGCGTGCAGTCCGCCTACGCACGTAAGTGGATTTCAGGACGCGTGCGGGCGAATCCGTGGAGTAGAATGCCCGATGGATATATCAGGGGTATTGCGGGTCGTCGGCGCGACGCCGACGCACCCTATCGACGAAACGCGGCCGACAACTTGAGACCCAGACATCACCGCCTTAGTGTCCCGGCATGATCTCCTGCCGTCGTTTCCTCGTTCCGTTCGTCCTACTCTTCAGCGTGCACGGCGCCTTTGCTGCGCTCGACACCGCAAAAATCGACGCCGTCACTGGCCTCAAGGGCGTTTGGAACGAGGCGGAAAAGGTGCACAAAGTAAGCCAGCCGCGCAGCGATCTGCCGGTCTCGATCGACGGGTGGACGATGCCGCCATTCATGGGGCTCACCAGCTGGGCCGCCTTCACCGAGGGCCGAGCCGCCGAGGTGATGGTCGCCGGTGACCTCGTGCTGTTCGAGGATGAGGTTAATCCTGTGATGTCGGCAGCGCTTGCTGCCGGACTCTCCGTGACTGCGCTGCATAACCATTTCTTTTTTGATCAGCCTCGCGTTTATTTCCTGCACATCGGCGGTGAGGGCACCACGGAACGGATGGCCTCCGCCGTGAAGGCAGCCCTGGCAAAGCAGAAGGAGATCCGCGCCGCGCAACCCCAGCCTGCGAAAACTTTCGGGTCCGCATTCGCTCCGTCGAAGAACGCCATCTCCGGAGCGCAAATCGATGCGGCCTTGGGAACGAAGGGGCAGGCCAATAACGGCATGTTCAAGGTCGTAATCGGTCGCGAAGTGAAGATGCCATGCGGGTGCGCGATGACGAAAGAGATGGGCGTGAATACTTGGGCATCCTTCGCCGGAACGGACGACAACGCGGTCGTCGACGGGGATTTCGCGGTGTTGGAAGACGAATTGCAGCCGGTGCTAAAAAGCCTCCGGACAGCCGACATCAACATCGTCGCGATCCACCACCACATGACACATGAACAGCCCCGCATGCTCTTTCTGCATTACTGGGGTCGAGGCTCTGTCGAGAAGCTGACTGCCGGTCTGAAAAAGACTATGGATGCACAAAAAGCTGTCCCCGCGCCGGTGCACGATCACGCCAACGCCAAGAAATGAAACCCCTGTTGGCGGCTTGGACAGCAGTCTTATTTTAAAGGATAACCCGGTTTTGAACCGGGGTTCACAGGCTCCCGGTTCCCATGTAGAAATCAGGAACGCAGGGAAAGACTCTGACTACGAAAAACCACTGCTCCCATTGGCTCTCTTCCTGATTTCGCGATCTCCCCATTGTCGGGCCTTATTTTGCAGGGGTTCGTTAGCAGCGTAACAGGGTTGTATCGGTCGTTTGTTTCGAAATTTAATGCCTACGCTGCGGCCGTCGTTCCGCGTCCGTCCTTATGGCCCCTGTCCTCCTCCACCCCTCACTTGTCCTTCCTCGTCTGCCTGCTCGAGCCGTCGTCCAACCTGCATCATCCTCCCTCTGGCGCATCGCGCGGGTTGTGATTACAGCGGCGATGGCCCACGGGCTCGCAAGCGCCGCGATCGGCGCGGAGTTCCGAGCAGGGCGTGCCAAAATCATTATCACTCCGCCGGTCGGGAGTGTGATCGGTAATTCCTACGGCATCAGCATCGCGACGGGCGTTTCATCGGACTTGCATGCAAAGGCCGTCGTGTTCGAGAGCGGCGGCGTCAAGGCCGCCGTGGTGGCCTGCGACCTGATCAGCCTGCGGCCCGAAATTATCCGCAGCTCCCGCGAGTTGATTGCGCAGCGCACGGGGATTTCGCCCGAGCGCGTGATCATCGCGGCAACTCACTGCCATGCCGGGCCGCAGATGCACCCACTCTTTATCGAGACGGCCGAACCTGCGGCGCGCCAACTCAGCGAACGCTATAATGAAGCGTTGCCCGGCATGATCGCCGAAAGCGTCCGGCTCGCGGAGGCGGATCTGCAGCCCGCAAAGATGTCCGCGGGTCGGGGACACGAAGCCACGATCAGTTTTAATCGACGTTTTCTACTGCGCGACGGGACGGTGAAAACCAACGCGGGAGCCCAGAATAAGGAGATCGTGCGCGCCATGGGACCGATTGATCCGGAAGTGGGAATAATCTATCTGGAATCCGCCCGCGGCGAGCCGCTCGTCACCATCGTGAATTTCGCGCTGCACGTCGCAATTGTCGGCGGAGAGCGTGTTTCCGCGGACTACCCGCATGTGCTCTCCGAACAATTAGCCAAGGTGAAGGGCGCCGCGATGCTGACGGTGTTCCTCAACGGAATGTCCGGTAACATCAATCACATCGACGTCGCGGGCACCTCGCGGTTGCGCGCCGAGGCTGAAGCCGCGCGCGTGGGGACGATTCTCGCCGCCGCCGTGCTGAAGGCGTATCGCGAGCTGCGTCCTGTGGAGGTGAGTCCTTTGCAAGCGGCGGCGCGGCCCGTGCGCGTGCCGACGCTGCCCGCGCCGAGTGAGGCACGTCTGAGCGAAGCCCGCGCCAGC
>JANPIT010000363.1:0-7181 GCA_031425115.1 Opitutaceae bacterium
CACCGTGGTGCCCGCAGCGTCGCCGATCGTCGGGAGGAAATCGACGCTTGCGATGAGATCGGCGTTCACCCGCCCGGCGGGAATCTTCGCGGGCCAGTTGGCGATGAACGGCACGTGCGTGCTGCGCACGGTGCCGTCGCCCTTGCCGCCCTTGTAGTCGGTCCCCCTGAAACGCGAAGTGACCGTCGGATGCGTGCCGTTGTCGCCGATGAACATGACGAGCGTGTTCTCGCGGAGGCCGAGCTCGTCGAGTTTGGCCACCAGCCGGCCAATCATTTTGTCCATGTAGGTCGTCATGTCCGCGAAATGCTTTACGTCGCGGTTCTCCCGCTCGCTCTTCACCTTGGGATCCCAGTCGCGACTGTCGGGCGTCGGCTGAAACGGGTCATGCGCGAGGATCATCGGGTAGTAGAGGAAGAACGGCCGATCCCGGTGGCGCGTGATGTAATCGAGCGCGAAGTCGTTCACGACCTTCGGCCCGTATTCGCCGTTATTGAAATCCTTCGGCACGCCGTTGTGCTCGACGCCTGCATTGGCGTAACGCGGCGGCAGTTCAGGCACCTTGCGGGTGTGCTGCCAGAGGTAGGATTCGTCGAAGCCCAGCCGCTGCGGCAGATCCTTCGCCTGACCGAGCTGCCACTTGCCGACGACCGCCGTGGCATAGCCGGCCTTCTTCATCAGATGACCAAACGTGGTCGCGTTCGGATCGATGAGCCCGAATTCGATATAATTCCGGACATTGTAGATGCCCGTCATCAATTGGAGCCGCGTCGGCGTGCAGAGAGGCTGCACGTGGCACTGCTCGAAACGCATGCCCGTCGCGGCGAGGCGGTCGAGGTGCGGCGTGTCGTAGTCGCCGCCGTTGGCCCGGACGGCCTCATAGCCGAAGTCATCGGCCATAAAGAGGACGACATTGGGTTTGCGGTCGGCCGCGTGGCTGACGGTGCCGAGCACCGCACACGCGAGCCAAACGAGCGACTTGTTCAGGCGAAGAGCAATTGATCGTGGAGTCATGGAGAGGAGGATACGTTTAGCTAACGGATGACCGGCGCCCAGTGGCCCTCGCGGGCTTCCGGGATCTTGCCGGCGACGGGCGTGCGTGGTGTCACGCAACGAGCAAACTATGGACGCTGACGCGCCCCGGGGTTTCAGAAAAGGCATGGGGAATAACTTGAAGCCTTTGGGCAGTCTAATTCGACGCGCCGTTCACGCTTGGACTCAACCATTTCAGACCACGCACGTTCTCAGCGGCACCGGATCGATGACTTTTGTTCCCGGCAACGCCTGCGCGAGTTGCTCCGCGAACCACCGGCGCGCGGCCGGATCGCCGTGCGTCAGCACGATGCTGCGCGCCTGGGTCTGCACCGCGAACTCCAGCAATTCGTCGCGCTCGGCATGCCCGCTGAGTTCGAATCGCTCCACGCGGGCGTTCACCTGCGTTTTCACGTGAATCGCCGCAAACTCGAACTTCTTCCCCGGCGCGGTGGCGAGCAGCTTGCCGCCCGGCGTATCCGGATCGCAATAACCGACAAAGCCAATCGTGTTGCGCGCCGTGCCGAGCAGGCCGGAGGCCAGCGTGTAGCTTGGCGTCCGCTCCACGAGCATGCCGGAGCTGATCAGGTAGAGCGCATTTTGTTTCGGATCCACGCCGGGCGCCAGCTTTCGGGGCAGCGATTTGACGCCCAGTTCCTTCAGGATCCGACGATCGAATTGCACGTCCTTCGTTTTCCGCGAGACTTCATCGAAAAGTTCGGCGAGCCCCAGGCCGAGGCCGGCCACGTAAATCGGGCAGTCGATCAACCGCCCGAAGCGCCGCGCATCGTGGAAGACCGAGAGGATTTCCTGCATCCGGCCCAGCGCGAACACCGGCAGGAGAAAGGAGCCGCCCGCGGCGATCGTTGCGTTGATGGACGCCATGAGTCGGGCGATCTCGTGCACGCGCTCCTTGCCGAAGGCGCGTTCGGTTGTGCCGCGGGTGGTCTCGATGATCAACGTGTCGAAGTGCCCGACGGGAAACCGCGCGCCTTTCAACGTGCGCTGGTCTTCGAACATCACGTCGCCCGTGATGAAGATCTGCCGGCTGCCATGGGTGATTTCCACGGCGGTCGCGCCGGCCACATGGCCCGAGCGGTGAAACAGGATCTCGATCTCGTCCTTCCGGCCGCGGAATTTCATCGGCTTGCGAAACGCCAGCGTCTTGAAACGCCGCCCGAGACGCTCCACCTCTTCGTGCGTGAAAAGAGGATACCCTGGGACGTTGTCCTCCTCTTTCTGTTTGAGCATCACGTTCGCCGAATTGTGCAGCATCTTCTCGATGAGCATCCCGCTCGATGGGGTGAGCAGCACGGGGGTCTTCGGGTGCTGCCGCATCACCACGGGCAAACCGCCGATATGGTCGAGGTGGCAGTGGGTGACGATGATCAGGTCGAGGTGGACGTTCCGCAGGAGATTGAAATCCGGCAACGCTCCTATTCCGGGGGTCTTGGGATTCAGGCCGCAGTCGACGAGAACGTTGAATTCGCCGATCTGAAGGAAGAGGGAGTTGGCACCGATGCCGCCCTGGCGATTCAGGTCTGTTAATCTCATGGATTTATTCACAGAACGGAACCGGCCGGGACAGTGCAAGGGCCGAGAAACGGTGATCACGGGTCTTGCGTGGCCGCCGAATGCGAAAAGCACGTCGCACCATTTTCTATGGATCTCCGGTGCTCGCTTCGCCTTGAGAGGCATGGGTTTTACTTTCCAGGGAAGGTGCGCAGCTTGCGTCTATCTATGAAGCCTCAGTCCGTGGCGCCGGCATTGGATATTACAGCAGCCTCCCTGCATGACGTGCTGGAGCGCGGTGAGGCGGTGCAACTAATAGATGTCCGAAGCAGCGGCGAATTCGCGGGTAGTCGGATCGCGGGGGCGAAATTAATCCCGCTTCACGAGGTGACTGCGCGAAAGGACGAACTCCGTCGCGACATTCCCGTAGTGTGCATCTGCCAGAGCGGGGGTCGCAGCGCGAAGGCCGCGCAGGAACTAGCGCGCGCTGGCTTTGCTGTTTCTAGTCTCGCCGCCGGCATGAACGGCTGGGGGCGCGCACAACTGCCCATGGAAAAAGATGCCGGTGCACCTTGGGCACTTGAGCGCCAGGTGCGACTCGCGGCGGGCACACTGATATTGCTGGGGATCGGTCTCGGCTGGTTCGCCCACGCGGGGTTCTTCATTCTTAGCGCTTTCGTGGGGGCGGGTCTGATGTTTGCAGGTGTCACTGATTGGTGCGGCATGGGTCTTTTACTCGCGCGGGCACCCTGGAACCGACGCGGCTGAGTTAATGGGCATATCGACTCCGCATCAGTTTCTCGTGAAGCTCGCGGACTAGGCGGAGCGAAAGCGGCCGAGTTTTCAGCCGTTTCAAACCGTGCTCCAGTGCAGCGACGCAGTTACCCGACCACAAAAAAGGCGAGATGCCGGAGCACCTCGCCTGTAAGTTCGTGGGCCAGATAGCCCGCGGCGTTAATCAATAACGCGCTTGGAACGCGCCAGGACGGCGGTTCGGGCTGCTGAAATTGCGACCACCGCCGCCGCCGCCGCCCATTTCTTCCTTCGGCTTGGCTTCGTTGACCGTCAATGCGCGACCGTCGAGGTCGGCACCGTTCATCTTTTCGATGGCGGCCTTGCTTTCGTCCGCCGTAGCGAACGTCACAAAGGCAAAGCCGCGCGGGCGGCCCGTCTCGCGATCATTCGCGATGTAGACATCGGTCACGGTGCCAAATTGAGCAAAGGCGGCGCGGAGATCGGCTTCGCTGGTCTTGAACGACATGTTACCGACGTAGAGTTTAGAGTTCATAGGTTGAGGATTCGTAGGCTTCGTCTCTGTCAGCATGTTCCCGATCGTCGGGTTTCGAATCATCACCTGAACCTGAAGCTCACCTGAAGACTCACCAGCACTGTCATCTAACGCGAATACGAGCCCGCACCTTCGCCGCTCCTCGTTGATACGCAAGGACCATCGTGCAGGAGGCGCCGTTCGAGCCCGAGCGTATCCTCACCGCTCGCTCGCCGATCGTATCAATTCGGTAGCTAATCCCGCGGTGCCCCGTTACGCTCGACGCCAACCACAGCGTATCTAACCCGAAAAAAATTCATTATGGCCCGACCCTATCGCCGACGCGCCGTCTCCTCAGTCATTCGCGCCTACAGTCACGACCCACTGGAACGCATCGAAACCATCGGTGGACAGAATTCCGATAACACCCGCTGGCAGCTCTCTCAGACTGCCGCCATCGCCGCCATCGAGGCGGGCACCGACGAGTTTTTTGTGACGGCCGACGGCCAACCCGTGAAACTCATCGTCGTCACTCACCGCGGATTGAAATACCTCAAGTCCGAGCGAGAAAAGACACATCCGGACGATTTGCTCACGCTGACGCCGGCCTGACCGCTGCCGTGCTCCTCCGTCGGTCGCACCGCGCCGACGGATGAGATTCCACCGAGAGGAAGCGTCGTAAGCGGCGGCGGTATCGGGTATTCTCCGACCCGCCGTTGCATCTCGGGCATTGACGCGGATTTTTCCGACACGTTTGCTGCGCGCCATGCGTGACAACAAGCCCGCCGATTCCCGCGTCAAATACAAGCGCGTCATCCTGAAGCTTTCGGGCGAGGTGCTTCGTGGCGGGAAAACCGGCGACCCGATCGACAGTGCCACCCTCAGCGAGGTCTGCTCGCAGGTGAAAGAAATCCACGATCTCGGCGTGGAAGTCTGCGTCGTCATTGGCGGCGGTAATATTTTCCGCGGGCTCAATGGCGAGAAACGCGGCGTCGATCGCACCACCGGCGACTACATGGGCATGCTCGCCACCGTGATCAACGGCCTCGCCCTGATGGATTGCCTCGAGAAACTCGGCGTCAACACGCGCGTCCAATCCGCCATCCCCATGAACCAGATCGCGGAGCCGTTCATCCTCCGCCGCGCCATCCGCCACCTTGAAAAGAAACGCGTGGTCATCTTCGTCGCCGGCACGGGTAACCCGTATTTTTCCACGGATACGACCGCGGCCCTGCGCGCCTCCGAGATGCACGCCGACATCATCATGAAAGCGACCAAGGTCGACGGCATCTACGACAAGGATCCGAAGAAGCACGCCGACGCGGTGAAATACGACAACATCACCTTCATCGACGCGCTGAAGCAGCGGCTCAATGTCATGGATTCGACCGCGTTCTCCCTCTGCATGGACAACAACGTCCCGATCCTCGTGTTCGACCTGAACGACGGCCACGCCATCCGCAAAGCGATCTGCGGCGAGAAAATCGGCACCCTGGTCCGCAACTGAGATAACGGATAGCCGAGAGCCAAGAGTCGAGAGCTCCAGCACTGCGCCCGCGCTTGCCGTCCGCGTTTCTTAACTCTCAGCTCTCCGCCCCTTAGCTCCTAACTTTTCCACTACCATGAGCCATCCCATCCTCGCCGACGCCCAAGTGCGCATGAAGAAAGCCGTCGATCACACGCTGCACGAGTTCAGCGCGATTCACACCGGCAAGGCGACGCCTCAGATGGTGGAGACCGTGATGGTCGAAGCCTACGGCTCAATGACGCCCCTCAAACAGTGCGCCGCCATCTCCACTCCGGACGCGCGCCTCATCCACATCCAGCCGTGGGACGCCAGCCTGGCCAAGGCCATCGCCAAGGGCATCACCGACGCGAATCTCGGCTTCAATCCCATCATCGACGGTAAAACCATTCGCGTCCCGCTCCCGGACATGAGTCGCGAGCGCCGCCAGGAATTCGTCAAAAACGCCCACCGCCTCGCCGAGGAAGGCCGCGTTCACGTGCGCAACGTCCGCCGCGACATCATCGAACAAGTGAAGAAGGCCAAGCTGCCGGAAGACGACGCCAAGCGGCTTGAGAAAGACATTCAGACCGCGACCGACAAATCGATCGCCGACATCAATTCCCACCTGGCGCACAAGGAGAAGGATTTGCTGACGGTTTGATCCGAATTTTGAAACGCGGAGGCCGCGAAGATTGCGGAGAGTGCTGACTCTCCTGGCGATAACTCCGCGCGCTCCGCGGCCTCCGCGTTGAAAAAAGAAACTTCCTCGGCGCCTCCCCGTCGCGTCATCGTCAAGCTCGGCACCGGCGTCCTCACCTCCGGTGTTGGACAACTGGATACCGCGCGCATTGCCGCGGTTTGCGCCGAGATCGCCGCCCTGCGCGCCCGCGGGACCGAGGTGATTGTCGTCTCCTCCGGCGCCGTCGGACTCGGCATGGGCGCGCTTCAACTCGAGCGCCGGCCCAAGGAACTCTCGAAAAAACAGGCCTGCGCCGCCATCGGTCAGTCCCGCTTGATGCAGACGTGGCAGGCGGGCTTCGCGCCGCACAACCTGACCGTCGCCCAAGTGCTCCTGACCCACGAGGACCTCCGCGGCCGCTCGCGCTTCCTTGCCGTCCAGGAAACCCTGCGCCAGCTCATCGCTTACGGCACGATTCCGATCATCAACGAAAACGACACGGTGAGCGCCGCCGAGATCAAGTTCGGCGACAACGACACGCTTTCCGCGATGGTCGCAAGCCTCACGCACGCCAACTACCTCGTCATCCTTTCGACCGCGCCCGGGCTGATCGATATGAAGGGCACGGGCAAGATCGTGCCGGTCGTCGAAAAAATCACGCCCGAGATCGAAGCGATGGCGGGTGGCACCACGAGCGAAACTGCCGTCGGTGGCATGATCTCAAAAATCACCGCCGCCAAGCTCGCGACCAAGGGCGGATGCGGCGTGTTCATCGCCAGCGGCGCCGAGCCCGAAATCCTCGCGCGCCTGCTCGCCGGTCGCGGTCCCGGCACGTTTTTCGTGCCGAGTGGCCTGCCGATGGAAGCGAAGAAACGCTGGCTCGCGTATTTTCAGCGTCCGGTCGGCACTATTTTCGTCAACGAATGCGCCGTGCCGGTGTTGCGCGATCAAGGTCGCAGCCTGCTCGCCGTCGGTGTCACCGGTTCGCGCGGCGAATTCGCCGCGGGCGACATCGTGAACATCGCGGGCCCAGAGAGAGAAATCTTTGCCCGCGGAAAAGCCGCCTTCAGCAGCGAGGAAATCGCCGCACTCGCCGGTAAACACGGCGGCGCCGTCGCCGCGCTCTATCCCTCACGCAAACGCCTCGAGGTTGTCCACCGCAACGACCTCGTGCTGCTGTGACC
>JANPIT010000364.1:0-4489 GCA_031425115.1 Opitutaceae bacterium
GCAGGTCGAGTTGCACGCGGCGGCGCTTGCCCGGCTGCACGTCGAAAGGCGCCGACACGACGGCGGTCGAGCCCCAGAGCTCGTAGCACAGCTCGGCCATCGATTCGCCGCGGTAGCGCACAAAGAGGAGTTCGCCGGTGCCTGTTTCGCCCGTGACCACGAGGGGTTCGGACAGCCCGGCGTGTCCGCGCGGGAAAACCACGTCGACTTCATAGTCGCGCGGCGGCGCGGGTTGATACCAGCGGAGGGCGAGGAACGAGAGCAGGACGAAGGCGAGACCAGCTACGAGTATCGTCGAAAGTTGTGCCCCCGCTTGTCTCGCTCGGCGGTGGAATTCGCCGAGGTTAGCGGCCATATGTCTCTCTCTTAGAATACGGCGTATGTCCGGCGCGCGCTGGATTCATCGACGGGAAAAACCCTCGGCGCGGTCGACGATGAACTTGGGGCGCGCGCGCACCTCTTCGTAGATGCGCCCGATGTATTCGCCCAGGATGCCGACGCTGATCAATTGGATGCCGCCGAGAAACGAAATCAGAATCACGAGGGTCGGATTACCCCACACGATGGGCCAATCCATGATTTTATAAAACAGGTAGATGCCCATCAGCAGGAACGAACATCCCGCGATCACGAAACCGAAAAACGTGCTGAGCGAGAGTGCGTAGGTGGAGAAACAGAAGATGCCGTTGAAGCCAATGCGCAGGGAGCCGAAGAAGCGGTTGTAGTTTGTTTCGCCGGCGTAGCGCGCGGGGCGATCGAAGGGGATGATGGCTTGCTTAAAACCGACGACCGCAACCATGCCGCGGAGAAAACCGTGGCTTTCCTTCAAGCGCACGACCTCGGCGACGACGCGGCGCGACATGAGACGGAAATCGCCGGTGTTCGGCGGGATTCTCACGTCGGCGATCTTGTTGATCACTTTGTAGCCGGTGGCAGCGACGACTTTCTTGATCCACGGCTCGCCGGTGCGTTGACGGCGTTGCGGGAGCACGACGTCGAAACCCTCGCGCCATTTCGCGATCATCTCGTGCAGCAATTCCGGCGGATCCTGGAGGTCGACGTCCATCGCGACCACGGCTTCGCCTGACGAGTAATCGAGCCCGGCGAGCGTGGCCATCGGCTGACCAAAGCGACGGGAAAATTTGAGGAGTTTGATCCGCTCGTCGCTTGCGCGGTGCTCGAGAATCACGTCTTCGGTGCGATCCGGGGAAGGATCGAGTGAGAAGATGATTTCGTAGTCTTCGGTGATGCCGGAAAGGATGGGTCGCAGCCGACGCAGGAATTCGGGGATGTTCTTTTCTTCCTTATATACGGGGACGACGATGCTGAGGAGCATGGGACGGAAGACGGACTAACCAGTAATGAAGAGTAATCAGCACTAAAGTTTTGCGAGTAGGGCCGTGCGGCTTGCGTGTCCGCTGTTCGAGGGCGGAGAGAGCAGATCGCGGGAGGGACGAGCGGGCCGCTCGTCCCTACCAACGGATCCCCACCGCGTGGAGCCGCGCGGTGATCGCGCCCCAGAAGCGGGCGTGGCGGGCGTGGTGGTTGATCGTGTCGAAATCGTCCTGGCGCTCGCCGTGGAAACGGGTGCGAATGCGGCGCATCTCGTCGGCACCGGTCGTGTGAATCGCTTGCGAGGTTTTTTGGTCGGCGTGGACGCGAAACGCGCCAAGGAAATAGGGCACGCGCACCATGCGGCAACCCGCCTGTTGGAACCGCGCGAGCAGATCCCAGTCGAGGGCGAACTGGAAACTCGGGTCGATCCCGCCGGTGAGGTCCCAGGCGCGTTTGCGCCAGAACATCGTTTCTTGCGGGACGTAGTCGATCCACTCGAGGGTCGCGGGATTGTGGCGTGGCATGATCCAGCGGCCGACGTCGCGATCGTCGTCGTCGATGATGATGCGGTGCCCGTAGATGACATCGACCTCGGGGTTGGCGGTGAAATATTCCGCGACGAAGCGCAGCGCGCCGGGGGCGAGCAGGTCGTCGGAGTTGAGCCACGCCATGACGTCGTTGGGCGCGAGGGCGGGGGCGAGGTGAGCGAAGCCGCGGTGGATGGCGTCGGCCTGGCCCTTGTCCTTCACCGATTCCCAGTGGCGGAGTTGCGGGGCGTAACGGGCGATGATCTCGGGGCTGCGATCCTGGGAACCGCCATCCTGCACGGCGTAGACAAGTTTTGGATACTGCTGATCGAGGACGCTGCGGAGTGTGCGCTCGATGAATTTTTCCTGGCCGTAGCTCGGCGTCACGACGGCGACCTGCGGGAGAGCCGAGGGATGGGCGCGGCCGGACGGAAGCTTGTCCCACTTGAGGGGGCGGGGCTCGTAATGCCGCAGCACGCCGATCTGCATCCAATATTTTTCGACGATGCGGGTGAAGAGCCAGGCGTCGAAGGGACGCCACCATTTCTCGCGGGCGTGAGCGTGAGTCGCGATCCAGAGCTTGCGCAGATCGCTGGTAGAGTGAGTGAGGTCGGCGAGCAGCTCTTTGATGACGGCCTCGCGCTCAGCGAGCCCGCGGCGGAGCGATTGGATGACGGCTTCTTTGTCGGCGAGCAGCTTGCCGTAGTGCTTGGTGTTCTCGAGATCGTGCAGGCCGGCGGCGCGGTTCGCGACGGAGGTTTTGAGGTCAGCGAGCTCGGCCTCGCGGTGCTTGAGGAGCGACTCGATATTGCGGATGTGGACGACTTGGTTGGCGATGGTGTCCGCGGCTTTGGCGGCGTCGCTCGGGAGACCGGCCATCGTCTTTTGGTGCACCTCGCGGTCGGCCTTGAGGACGTTGTTCTCGGCCTGAAAATTTCGGACGTGGGTATCGAGAATGAAAATCGTTTTCTCGCGCTCGTCGCAGACGATTTTGAGCGCGTCGATCTCACGCTCCTTTTCGGCGATGGCGTGGTCCTTCTCGCGGTCGAGCGCGGTGAGTTCCTCGAGCTTGTGTTGGCGGGCGAGGTGGCCGGCGCGCGTTTCGCGGTAACGCGCGGCGGCCTTCGCCATCATGTCCTGCGTTTCCGCGGCGAGGTGTTGAACCGGGAGCACTTCAAACGTCGTGGACGTCAGCGCGCGATCGAACGCGGTCGTGGCGTCGCCGACCGAGATGAGGCCCAGGCACGGTGCGTCGCCGAACGCGCAGTCCCAGCCGCAACCGAAACAGGGCAGCGGGTGAACCAGCGCGAGGCCGCGGCGCGCGGCGGGCACGAAGCGCGGCCAAGTGCCGCCGCCGAAGATCGCGGCGACGGGCACATCAAGCGCGGCGGCGAGGTGCATGGCGCCGGTGTCGTTGCCAAAATAGAGCGCGGCGTGCGCAATCAGCGCGGCGAGTTGGGGGAGTTCGCCATCGCGGCCGAGCCAGAGGTGGGCCGTGGAAGAGGCGGGCGCCTCGCGAGAGGGCGGGATGGACTGCAGCAGGGCCTCGAGGTAGGCGCGCTCGCTCTCGTGGCCGATGAGCACGGGAGTGAGTCCGTGGCGGTCGCGCAAGTGAGCGAGAGCCGCAGCGAAGCGGTCGGCGGGCCACGTCTTGAGGCGGACATTAGCGAAACCGGCGGCGGCGCAGACGACGTAGCGGCGCGGGGTGAGCGAAAGTTTCGCGAGGAGGTCGGAAGCGGCGGGCGCGGGGAGTTCCGGTGCAACCCGCGCGACAGCGCGGCCGAGGAGGGCGTCGGCGAGGCGGAAGTTGCGTTGCCAATCGGGCTCGGTGGCGGGCGTGTCGACGGTCTCGGGAAAGGCGTGAGCCGAATCGAGGCCAAGTTGGACGCGGAGTTGGGTGTCGAAGAACTCGTCGTGGGCAGCGGCGCCCAGAGCGAGTCGGCGCGCGGTGGGGACGGCGGAGGCGAGTGCGATCTCGAGCCAGTTGCGGCGGGAGGTGACCGCGGCGACGATCGAGGGTTGGAGAGCTGTAACCACTTCACGGAGACGCGTGAGCTCTGCTGGATCGGCGTCAGGGCTGCGGTTGAACGGATCGAGGGTGGTCGCGAGCCACTCGACCCCGGGAGCGAGGAGCGGAGCGAGGCCGAGGTAGGCCGCGCGGATCACGACGGCGAGGCGGGTGTCGGGCCAGCTGGCGCGAAGGACACGCAGCATCGGCGCGGCCAGCACCAGGTCGCCGAGCGTGTCGACTTTGATGAGCAAGGCCGCGCGCGGCGCGGAGCTGGAAAACCTTTCCGAGCGGGAACCGATGCCGCTCATGGCGCGGGGACAGGTGACGGAGGAGGAAGATGTAGCAGTCTCATTCCGTGGTCGGCTGAAGTTCGGCCTGGACGAGTCGGGCGGCGCGGCGGCGGCCGTCGGGCGCGGGGAGCGGAAAATCGTCGGCCGCGGTGAGGGAAACCGTTTGCGGAATGTTGGACGCGGCGACGGGGATCAGAATGGTCGAATACGAACCGGAGGTGAGCGCTTGTTGGTGAGTGGCGCCGCCGTGGGAAACTGTGGTCTTCAAGGTGCCGCCGGGTTTGCCACTCCAGTCGGGATACTCGATGCGGAGCGCGAGGACGCGT
>JANPIT010000365.1:0-3764 GCA_031425115.1 Opitutaceae bacterium
ACCCCCCAACCGTCCAATGGCATTTCGTAATGGGCAGGAGTTCGTCAGCTCTCTCGCACCGACCGGCAATCCGATCAGTCCCGGAATAGTTTCTGCAACAGGGTGTGCAGGTAAATGCGCCAGATCTGGTAGTCGTGGCCATAGCCGGGATCTTCGCTCCAAAGGTGCTTGATGCCTTTTTCGGTGAACGCCGCATGGAGCGCGCGCCCGCCGTTGATCGCGTTGTCCTCGGTGCCCGAGCCAATGAAGATGAGTTTGTAGTCGCTGTTCGTCTTCGCCGGATCAGCGAGCAGTCGGGCGGTGACGGCTGACTGGATGTTGGAATAACCGCTGAAGCCGCCGACAACGGCAAACAACTCGGGGTGGCCGAAGCCGATCGTGGTGCTGTGGCCCCCGCCCATCGAGTAGCCCATGATGGCGCGGGCCTTCTTGTCTTTGATCACCCGGAATTCTTTTTCCACGTAGGGCATCACGTAGCCGAGCAGATCCTTTTCCATATAGCTCGGGCCCGACGGCGCCGCGCCCGCACCGCCCGGCGCCCCGCCGCCGCGCCCGCCCGTCCCGAGTGGCGGCGGCGTGTAGCCGAGCGAAGCTTGTAGCGCCCGCACTTCCGGCAGCTTGCCCGTCGAGCCCGTTGTGTCGTGGCCAAACGGCATCACGATAATCGCGGAGACCGCTTTCCCTTCGGCGATGAGATTATCCATGATGGTGTTCGCCATGCCCGTTTGCGTCCAGCCGCGCTCGTAGTCATTGGCGCCGTGCAGCAGATAGAGGACGGGGTAGTTCTTGCCGCTCGTGCTGTAGTCGGGCGGTGTATAAATCACGATGCGGCGGGCGGTCTTGTTTTCCTGATTGAGATAATGGTGCTCGGTCAGGTTGCCGTGCGGCACGTCGCGAAACATCATGAACTCTGCTCCCTTGCCCGGCAGAGCAACGACGCTCTTGTAAACGCCGGAGGCCGGACGCACAAAAGTGTTCTGCGGGTCGGGCGTCGCGAACCCGTCCACAACAAACCAGTATTGGTAGTAACTCGGTGCGAGCTTCGGCGAGGTGTAGGACCAGATGCCTTTGTCATCCTTGGTCAGGTCAAAGCCCGCGGAGCCGTTGACCGCAACTTCGCCGAGCTTGGGAAAGTCGGTGATCACGCGCACGCTCTTGGCGTTCGGTGCCTGGAGGCGAAAGGTAATCGTGCCGTTGGCGTGGACCTCGGGGGAGCGTGCGGCGGTGACGACGCTCGCCTCGACCCCGGCGCCGCGTCCGCCGCGGGCGGAAGTAGGAGCGGGAGTAGACGTCGGCGGCGCGGACGGTTGCGCGAGGGCGAGTGTGGCCAGAGAGGACGCCACGATCGATACCCGCAGGATGGCGAGCGAAGGAAGTTTCATGGGGGCAGCGAAGGGAACGAAACCGAATGACGCGGATGAGCGACTTTGGCGTGCTGCGCGGTAAGGTCCTACCCTCGGAAAAGCGCTGCGTCAGAAGCTCACGGTCGTCGTGAAGATGATCCTCCGCGGATCAGGGTTCACGAAGCTCGTGAGGATTTGCTGGCGCGGATTGCCGGCGAACAACTGGTTGGCCGTGAGCGTGGTGTAGGCCGAGGCGAAGTTGCCCACCGGACCGCTGCGGCCCCAGATCGGGTCGAGGTTGTTCAGGAGGTTGGTGACGTTGACCTGGAACCGGGTTTGATACTTCCCGATTCGACGGGTGTAGCTGGCTCCGGCCACGATGGAGTTCTTCCAGGCCGGCGGCGTCCACAGGTAATCGAAGGCCGCCTGCGCGGTTTGCAGTGCCGTCGGGGTGGTGGTGTTAAATTTGATCTGGGCATCGCGGTTGCCGTTCTTGCCGTGGCCACGATATTGCATGCCGGCGTTCATACGCAGGCCGCGCAGCAGGCCTTCGCGGAAGCTATAGGCACCCGAGAGGTTGATCCGGTGGCGCACCTGATTGTTTTCCAGCGCGCCGGTAGTGAGGCCGGTGAGACCGTTGTCGATATTGTTAAGCGCGGTTTGAATCAGCGTCGGATCGAGAATCGTCCGGCCATTCAGCACCGAACCTTGCGCTGCCCGCGCTCCCGCCTCCCACTGCGCGCGGTTGGCCGCCACATACGCTTTCCGATCTTCACTTTCCTTGATGATATAGGAAACCGGATGCGAATAATTCATCGACAGTGTGATGTTGCGAGTCGGGTTCGCGACCAGTTCCACTTCCCAGCCTTCCAAGCGGCGGGAATTGGGATCTGAATACGCGAAACCGGAGCCGGCGGTCGTGGTCGTCAGCGCCGGATCGGTGTAGCCCAGGTTGATCCAGATGTTTGTAATATCACCCGCGCTGCCGAAGCCGGCAGGATTGTCTTCCTGGGTCGTCTTGTAATGCGAGACGGTCAGGTAGGCCTTGCCGCCGGGGACCGAGTAGCGGAGGCCATAGTCCTGGGTTTCCGAATGGGTCAGCGGCGGGAGCGTGCCGTCCAGCAGCGGGTTTTGCACGCCACTTGACGGCGGCTGATTGTTCTCCGCGATATTGACCACAAAACCGAACGGCGAAAGCCACTTCCGGAACACGCTCGCCTGGGTGGCCCGTTCCGCGGGGAGGCGGAAGGGATAGGCGACCACCCCGTAGGCGAGAGAGCTCACGGTTTCCTTTCGCTTGAAGGCGTTGCCCGCTGTATTGAAGCCGAGCAGATTCTTGTAGCCCCCGGCCGCGCCCGTGGAGCCGGTGATGGTGGCGTTCAAGCGGGGCAGATTGGCGACATCGACCATGTCGCGACTATAGCTAGCAGTCACGGCCATCGACTCGTTGAAGAAGGCGCTTTGCGAGGTCAACGACGCGCTTTGGACCCCGCGCTTCGTGATGTTGCCGGCGGTGTCTACATAAGCCCACGTGCCCGGGACCTTGCCGTTGGGATTGTTGAGCAGCGGCGCGTGATCGACCCGGGGCGCGTCCCAATACACTCGGTAAAAGAACCGGTTCGTGTTGTTAAACGGATCGGCCGACGTGGGATTGTCCGTCCGGCGCCACGCGCTGGTGCGGGACTCGGAGTTCGTTTCGCGGTCGCGCAGGTTGAGGCTTAACAGCTGCTTGTAGTCCCACCACTTCGGCGCGAAGAATCGGTAGCTGGCCTGGCCAAAATATTCCTGGATGGCGTCCTGGCTGTAGATGTTGTTCTGCTCGACATCGGAGTAGGCCCGGAGAAATCCGGGGTTGGACTGGCCGTTGGGCCGCAGCCGATTGACGTCGATCAGGTAGACATTGGGGCTGCCGTTCGACCAGATGGTGTTGTTATCAAAGTCGTTTTTCACAAAACCGACGCGCAGGAAAAGGTTGCCGATGCGGTGCTCCACATTGAGGGAGGCGGTGCTGGCGTCGCGGTCCGCAAAGTTGTCCTTTGCCGCCTGGGTGAATTTTTTGTCGATGCCCGGGATGGCCGCCCGGCGCGCCGGGACGGCCAGCAGGAATTTGTTTCCGACGTAGGGAATGCGGATCGCGGCGCCGTTGATGCCGCGGGTGCGGTATTGGTTGCCGCCGTAGTCCAGCATGTCGCCCGTGATATGGTTATACACGAAAAAATTGGCCGCGCTGCCGTTGGCCCCCACCGTCATGCGCTCGAGGCCGACGGCATTGAGGTTGACGTTGTTGTTGGCGAGCAGGGCCGAGTTGTCGTTGTTGATCGTGACGCTGTCCCACAGGTTCTGCGCGTCGCCGCTGGTGATCGACCAGAGGTTGTTCCATTCGGCGGTCCGCTCGAATTCCGCGATGACGAGGGTGTTTTT
>JANPIT010000366.1:0-1592 GCA_031425115.1 Opitutaceae bacterium
GCCGCGACCAGGCCGACGTCCTCCTTCACACCGCGCGCCAGCAGGTCACCGCCTACGAAAACGCGCTGCTCGGCGCCGACGCCGAAATCGAGTCCCTCAAGGACGAGCTCGCGAACACCAAACTCGATCTCGCCGCCGCGCGCGTCGAGACCACCGCCGAGCGCGCCGCGCAGGAACACCACCGCGCCGCGCATGCCGCCGAGCTCGCCGGCGCCGCCGACAAACACGCGCAGGTCGAGGCCGTCCTCCGCACCCGCGACGAGAAGATCAAGAAGATGACCTCTTCGTTCTCGTGGAAGGTCACCCAACCGTTCCGCGCCGCCCGCCGCGTCCTCTTCGATAAGCCGGCGCCGCCCGCCGCGTCCCCAAAACTTTTAGGAAACATCGATTATCCGCAGGACTGGTCGAATATCGCGCGCGTGCTCAACGTCCGCGGCTGGTCGCTCCATCGCGATCGCACGCCACTGAAAGCGATTCGCGCCACGCTCGACGGCCAACCCGTTGCCGCCGAATTCGGCGCCGAGCGCCTCGATGTGCTCGATCATTTCCGCGACTATCCGGGCGCGAGCCACTGCGGCTGGCAGGTCAAAGCCGACATCCCCCGCCGCGGCACGCATCTCCTCGTGATCGAGGCCCAGGACGAAGCCGGCACCTGGGAAATCGCCGTCGCCCGCCTCGTCAAACGCACCGCCGACGACGCGCCTCCGCCGCCCAACACCTACTCCGCCTGGGTCGCGCAATACGACACGCTCAACCCCGACATCGCCGACAAGATCCGCGCGAAACTCTCGGCTCTGCCGAAACGCCCGCTGATTTCCGTTCTTCTCCCGACCTACAACACGCCGGAAAAACTTCTCGTCGCGGCCATCGAATCGGTGCGCAGCCAGCTCTACGACAACTGGGAGCTGTGCATCTCCGACGACGCTTCGAAGGAGCCACACGTCCGCAAAGTCCTCGAACGCTACCAGAAAAAAGATCCGCGCATCAAAGTCGTTTTCCGCGAGACCAACGGCCACATCTCCGCGAATTCGAACTCCGCCCTCGCTCTCGCGCACGGCGATTTCATCGCCCTCCTCGATCACGACGACGTGATCCGCCCGCACGCCCTGGCCTGCGTTGTCCTCGAGCTCGACGCGCACCCCACCGCCGACCTCATCTACAGCGACGAGGACAAAATCGACGAGAACGGCCACCGCTACGATCACTACTTCAAGCCCGACTGGAACCCGGACCTCTTCAACGTCCAAAATTACGTCAGCCACCTCGGCGTGTATCGCACGCTGCTCGTGCGTGAGGTCGGCGGTTTCCGCGTCGGCTACGAAGGCTCACAAGATTGGGACCTCGCGATGCGCGTCATCGAGCGCACGGCGCCTGATCGCATCCGGCACATCCCTAAGATTCTCTACCACTGGCGCAGTGTCCCCGGCTCCACCGCGATGCTGATCGGCGCGAAGAGCTACGCGACCTCGGCCGCCGAGAAAGTCATCACCGAGCACTTCGTCCGCATCGGCGTGAACGCCACCATCTCGCCGACGAAAGGCTCCTACTGGCGCGTCCACTATCCGATTCCGGATCCCGCCCCGCGCGTCACG
>JANPIT010000367.1:0-2992 GCA_031425115.1 Opitutaceae bacterium
GATCGCGATCGCACGCCCGGAGAGTGGGCGCTCCTCGGCGTCGGGCTGGTGGCGACCATCGTCGTGACGGTGTTTGTAACGCGCCTCGCCAAGGCCGCACTCGCGAAGCGAACCAAGCAGCCGCCCGCCCGATCCTCATGAGCGACTCGCCTCTGCTTCAACCGTGGGACGCGCACAACCAGCGGCTCCACGCCAATGTTCATCCGAACGACTGGGTGAATCCCAAGCCGGCCCCGCGCTATAATCTCGTCGTGATCGGCGGCGGCACTGCCGGCCTCGTCACCGCCGCAGGAGCCGCCGGGCTCGGCGCCAAGGTCGCGCTCATCGAGCGGCACATGCTCGGCGGCGATTGTCTCAATGTCGGGTGCGTGCCCTCGAAGGCGCTCATCCGCGCCGCGCGCGCCGCGGCCGAGGCGCGCGATTGCGGACGCTTCGGTGTGCGGCTCGGCGGCCCCGTCAGCGTGGATTTTCCCGCGGTGATGGAACGGATGCGCCGGCTCCGCGCCGACCTCAGTCCGCACGATTCCGCCGCGCGTTTTCGCGAGCTCGGCGTCGATGTCTTCCTCGGCGGTGGCCGGTTCACCGGCCCCGACACCGTCGAGGTCGGCGGCCAGACCCTGCGCTTCGCCAAAGCCGCCATTGCCACCGGCGCGCGCGCCTCAGCGCCGTCGATTCCCGGCCTGAAGGACGTGCCGTATCTCACCAACGAAACACTTTTCTCGCTCACCGAGCTGCCCCGCCGCCTCGTCGTCATCGGCGCCGGCCCCATCGGGTGCGAGATGGCGCAGTGCTTCGCGCGCTTCGGCTCCGAGGTTTCTCTCTTCGAGACCAGCTCCGGCGTGCTTCCGCGCGAAGACCGTGACGCCGCCAAAGTCGTGCAGGGTGCGCTTGTGCGCGATGGCGTGAAGCTGCTCACCCACGCCAAGGATCTCCGGCTCGCCCGGTCGGCGGAGGGCGTTTCGATCCGCTTCGACTCCCTCGGCGCGGAGCAGACGGTGGCGGCCGACCGCGTGTTGGTGGCGGTCGGGCGCGCGCCCAATGTCGAAGGCCTCGGCCTCGAGGCCGCCGGCGTCGCTTACGACAAAAAAGGTGTGACGGTGAACGATCGGCTCCAAACCGCGAACCCGCGCATCTACGCGTGCGGCGACATCTGCTCGCCGTATCAGTTTACCCATACCGCCGATTTCATGGCCCGCATTGTGATTCAAAACGCGCTCTTCAAGGGCCGGAAAAAGGCCAGCGCGCTCGTCATCCCTTGGTGCACCTACACCTCGCCCGAGCTCGCGCACGTCGGCCGCACGGCAAAGGACGCCAAAACCGCAGGCATCGCCATCGACACCTTCACGCAACCGCTGGCCAAAGTAGACCGCGCGATCCTCGATGGTGAGGACGAAGGTTTTGTGCGCATCCATGTCCGCAAGGGCACGGATGAAATCGTCGGGGCCACGATCGTCGCGGCCCACGCCGGCGACATGATCGGCGAACTCTCGCTGGCGATGACCAAGAGCATCGGCCTCGGCGGCATCGCCGGCGCGATCCACCCGTATCCGACCCAAGCCGAAGCCATCCGCAAAGTGGGCGATCTTTACAGCCGCACGCGACTCACCCCGTTCGTGAAGCGCCTCTTCGCAAAATGGCTCGCGTGGCAGCGGGGCTGAGGTGATTGGGGCGCTTCCGCGGAAACTTCATCCGCCTCGTCGCCCCCGTCGACGTGCTCATAGGCTTCGCAACGCGGCCGACCTCGTGGAAATCGCAAGTTTCTGCGAGCGCTCGCTGGACCGCGGCTTCGGGAGGGAAGCCGGCTTCAACCGGTTCACCGGATTTCAGCCACCGTCGAATCCTAAAAGAGGAGAAAGCACGCCGCCATGATTACCGTGGGCGCGAGCGCACCGAGGAATAGACCCAGTGGCGAAACGCCCTGCGGAAAATAGCGCTGGAGGATCGACTGGCCCGCGGATTCGGCGCGTTGGCAATCATGGTGAGTCCGCCGCCAGTGACGGCCCCGGCGACCACGGCGTATTTCAGCGCGTCGGTAAAACCCGGGACGAGCGTGGCCAGATAAGTGATCGCCGCTTTCTCTGAAAGAATGTCGTCAAGTATATAAATGAGAGGAGCAGCGCGGCAGGCTGGGCGTTGAATTGTTATCTATAATTGAAACTCGGATACGGATGGACGAACGGAGGTGGGCTGCGGCATGAGCGCCGTAACCTCGGTTGGCGAGCCCGATGGCAGATTCACGTGATCAATCGTCTCTGATAGCTGCGGGGCTTATCGGCCCAAAGCCGTCGAGCCGCGCGGCTTTCGAGAATCCCAACGACGCCCGGTGCCAGTGCACTACGGTCAACACGGCGCGACCTTCCATCGGGCCGAGGCGGCGACCGTGTTTATTTTCACGCAGCCCAGAGTTCGGCGATTGGCACGGCAAACATCTGCGAGCCGAACGACAGTCCCGAGTCGCCATCGTAGAGGACGATGCCGCAGCGAAACGACGCGCCAGTTGCGTCACGCAGCCGATCGAGTCTACGAAAATCGCTTGCACTGACAGTGGATGACGCCTCGACCTCGACACCACTGATCAAGCGACCGTCGCGTTCGAGCACAATATCGAACTCCAGTTGAAGCCTGCCGCTCAGTCCGTCCAAGTGAAAGAATCGGTTCGTCTATGTGAAAGCTTAAGAGTGACTTTTAAGCGCGGCTCCGTCGCCCGACGGAATCGGCGGGTTCTTAACCTAGCGGTAGAGTTCGTGTTACCAGACCACCCGCTTGAGGCCTCGGAACGCAACTTGGCCGACACTGGCTCGTTGGGAAACTGGCGGAGGAGACGCGAATTTAACGCCAACCAAAGCGGCGTTAATAACCTGCGGCGGTCACCAAAGTCGTTTACTAGCGAAAGCGTGACCGGAACCCGATTTTAGGTAGCGCTCGAAGGCGAGCGCCTGCGGCTTGGTTGAGAAGGCGAGATAGGTGCGCAACCGCCACGGCCGAAACGGCG
>JANPIT010000368.1:0-2379 GCA_031425115.1 Opitutaceae bacterium
ATCACCTGCTCGAGATCGGCCTTGTCGAACTTGAGGTGATACGCCGTGAGATCGTCGGTGGTGTAGGCGTTGTGCGACGAACCCATCTTGGTGAGAATGGCTTCGTAGGTGGCGGCGGGATACTTTTTCGTCCCGCGAAACATCATGTGTTCGAAGAAGTGCGCGAAGCCGGACTTGCCCTCCTCGACTTCGTCGCGACTGCCCGTGCGGACGATGGAATAGTAGGCCACCAGGCCCGGGCTTTCCATCGGGATGAGGATGGCGGTCAGGCCATTGGGCAGCGTGTGTTTTTCGGTGCGATACGGGAAGACGCGCGGGGCGTCGGCAGCGGACAGGGCGGCAGCACTGACGAGACAGGCGGCCAGGAGGGAGAGCAGGGGGCGCATGACGTTTCGCGCACCGTCCGCGCGAGGCGGAGGTGCGTCAAGCGGGGAGTGCGCTGACCGTGCGCCGGTTAGGGGTCTTTTGGCTGGGCGGGCGCAAGGCCCGGACCGTCGATCTGCACGCCGTCGCGCTCGAGTTCATCGCGCAGGGGTGCGAGGAAGAGATCGGAAAAATCCTCAAGTCGGAAAGTAAGTTCGAGGGCGTCGTCGTCCGTGACAAACGCGAGCACGTCCGCCAGCTCGAATACATCCTCATCGGTGAAGTGCTCCTCGATGACCGACTGGCTCGTCTCGTGGGCGGTGAGTGACGGCCAGAAGCGCTCGGCATCCGGCGCGGTGTGCATGACGGTGACGGCGCCCACCAAGCGGGCACGCGCGATGCGCTGCGCGAAGACGTCGAGCGCTTGATACGCGCTGGCGAGGTTGGCGAGGCGGGCCTGCCGGAGCAGGGCGGCGCGTTGACGGAGAAGGGTGGAGAGTTTTTTCATGGGAAGCCTCCTAGGTTCTGCGGGTGGATGGTGGAACTCCTCAGGCATCGAACTCCGG
Source organism: Opitutaceae bacterium (assembly GCA_031425115.1). GTDB lineage: Bacteria > Verrucomicrobiota > Verrucomicrobiia > Opitutales > Opitutaceae > ER46. Next base: position 930 of record JANPIT010000368.1, read on the forward strand.
CCGGGTGGTGGGTGGGCACGCGAACGCCGCCAATAAAACCACGCGGTGCGACTGAATGGATAACGCTGTCGGCTAACGCACTGTCACTGACCTGCTGATATCACTGACTGCTGCGCTGCGCTGTCGCTGTCGGACTCAAATCACGATATCTACCGTGCATCTGGACACTGACCGGTCGTCGGAAGCGGAGAAAAAATGACGACCACAGACATGAAAACCGGCACTCGAAACTACGGGCGACCGGACTGACTGCGGAAAAGCTGCAATACGCAGAGGCCCGCGCAAGGTAAATGTTCCGCCTCTTCGCGTGCGGACCATTTCGTGGCGAAAGCTGCGTCGCTTCCTCTCGGTGCGTGGCGCACGGTTGATGCGGCGCGAACCACGATTCAAGTTCGCGGTCGAGTGTGGCGGCCAAAACTCTACCCCGAATGCGTTTTTTAATTTTTATGTGCGTCGTGTTCGTTGCGCTGGCGCGTGGGCAGGAATCTTCGCGACGCGTGCTTGACGTTAAGCGCTACCACCTAGGCGTCGAAGGCATGGCGGAGTGGGATGAGTTCGCCAGCGCGAAGCCCCACGGACCTCAACTAGAAGTCGCGTTTGCGGCGTCGGCCAACACGAGTGAGGCCACGCTCTTGATCGGCCAGCACAACGTGAAGACGACGTGGAATGTCACGTTGAACGGGAAAAAATTGGGGACGTTGGAAACACTGACGCAGCCGCTGGTGCGGGCGCTGCGCGTGCCGACGGGCGGCCTGGTCGACGGCGAGAACCGCCTGATCATCTCGCGCGCGCCCTCCCGGATGTTGGACGACATCGTGGTGAGTGGGATCGCGCTCGATGCCCGCCAGCGCGAGGACGCGTTGGGCGAATCGCATCTGGAAGTGACGGTGACGGACGCGGCCAGCGGTGCCGCTTTGCCGTGTCGCCTGACGGTGACGAATTCCGAGGGCGCGCTGGTGCCGATCGACGCCGCCGCGGGGCAGCGGCTGGCGGTGCGCACGGGCGTGATTTACACGGGGGACGGGAAGGCGCGGGTGCGCGTGTCGGCCGGTCCGGTCGTGGTGTATGCAAGTCGTGGATTCGAATACAGTGTGAGCACGGAGCGCGTCACACTGGGCGTGGGCGAGACGAAGCGCCTGGTGCTGAAGCTGCGCCGGGAAGTGCCGACGCCGGGATTCGTGGCGGCCGATTCGCACATCCACACGCTGACGTTCAGCAAGCACGGCGATGCGACAGTCGAGGAGCGCATGCTCACGATTGCGGGTGAGGGAATCGAGGTGGCGGTGGCGACTGACCACAATCACCACGCGGACTTTCGGGCGCCCGCAGCGCAAGCGGCAGTAAGCGCGCATTTCACGCCGGTTGTCGGCAACGAAGTTTCCACCAAGGCCGGCCACTTCAACGCGTTTCCCGTGCGCGTGGATGGGCCGGTGCCGAATGCGCAGCTCAC
>JANPIT010000369.1:0-6887 GCA_031425115.1 Opitutaceae bacterium
GCACCTGGCAGGGACAATGCTCGCTCGCAAAAAAGAGCCCGACGCACGACGCCGGGCTCTTGGGAATAACACGCGCTGGGGCGCGAAAATCAGAAGTCGAACGTGGTCGTGAGGACGAACTTCCGCGGCTCGGGATTAGCAAAGTTGGTCAACACCTGCATGCGGGGGTTCGACCCCGCAACCGTGAGTGCGTTGCCATCGTTCTGGTTCGTGAGCTGGCCCGCGTTGATTACTGTATAGCCATTGCCGTTGTTCGCACCCCACACCGGAGTATCGTCGTTCAGGATGTTCGAGATGTTGAGCTGGAATCGGACGTTATATTTCCCGAAACGCCTCGAATAGTTGAGACCAACGTTGTTCGTGAGCTGCGACGGCACCCAGAGGTAGTCGTAAGCGGCCGCAACATTCTGAGCGGTGGTCGGCGCGGTCGTCTGGAACTTAATTCGCGCGTCGCGGCTGCCCGCCTTGCTGCTGCCACGCCAACTGACCCCACCGCTCACCCCGACGCCGCGCAGTATTCCTTCCCGCCCGAAACGATAACTGGTCGCGAACGAGCCGCGATGTTGTGGGCCGTTGCCGATCGTGCCGGAAGTCAGGCCATTGAAGCCACTCTCGATGTTCTGAATCGCGGTAACGATGGCCGTCTGGCTGAGAATGGTCCGGTTGGTGCCGGGGACGGTGGCGCCGTCGGCGAGGAGTGCGCCCGCCCGCCATTCCGCGATGTTGTCGGCGAAGTATTGGCGAAGCTGGGGGCGTTCATTGACGGTCTGCACCCTCGGATGCCCGTAGTTCGCGGTGAGGGTCCAACTGCTCGTCGGGTTGGCTACGATTTGGAACTCGGTGCCCGTCAGATCCCGGTCAGAGGTGTCGCGGTAGGACTGGGCGGAGAAATCATATTTTTCGCCAGAGGTATAACCGAGATTTCGCCAAATATTCTGCACATCACCCGTGTTCGGCATCGCGATAAGGTTACCTATATTCTGGGTAAAATACCGGCGGATCTCGCCGTAAACTTTGCCGCCTGGAATCGAAAACCGCACGGCATAGTCAGTGGTCTTGGAGAAGGGCGCGCCGGGGCGCTCTCCCGTATACAGCGGACCACCGCTCGTGGGCTCCCGGTTGTTTTCCGAGTAATTCACCACCAGCTTGAGGGGGCTGAGCCACTTCCAGTTCCCGGGAAACGGGGAGAGCACGGTGCCCAAGCCAAGGCTGTCGACCTTCGCGTCGAACAGTGCCTTGTAGCCTGGTTCCGCCAGCCCCGTGGCAGGGTTCACATTGCCCACATATCTCGCATAATTGTTCGCGGGATCGTTGGCGCGGCCACCCACGTTGATGCCGTTCTTGTCACCGTTGATGATTCTATCCTGCCGATAATTGCCGCTGACCACCACGCGATCCTGGAAGAATGAAGTCGTGGAGTAGATCGCGGCGTTTCTCCCATTACGATCGCTGTCGGCATGCCATCCGGTCGAACCGTAATTTTGCCACGTCGTTCCCGGCATCAAGGCGTTCAACGCCGCTTGATTGATGATCGGCTGAATGCGGGGTTGCGGGTCGCCGTAGTAGGTGCGGAACGTGAGCGCATTGACGCCGTTGAGCGGGTCGAGGTTCGCGGGGTTGTTGTTCCGGCGCCACGTGCGGGACCAAGCCGAATAGGTGCCCTCCCTGCAGGTATAGATGCCAGTGAAACTCTGCTTGAGATCAAACAAGCGAGGCAGGCGGAAGCGGTAGCTCACCTCGGCAACATAGTCGTGGTTGGCGTTCGCCTGATATTGGCTGCCGCCCGCACCCCACTCGCTGTAAGCCCGCAGGTAGTTGGGATTGTTTGTGCCGTCAGGCAGGAGGCGGTTGACGTCGATGCGGTAGTCGCCGGGCTGGGCGAAGTCGCCCCAATAGGTGACCGGGTCGACGTCACCGCTCTGCCAAGTCAGACGAGCCGTCAGATCGGGATTAAAATTATGACTGAGCTGAACCTGCCGGCTATTGCTGTCGCGATCGGCGAAATTATCCACCGGCCCGAGCCAGAAGGTCTTTCCGAAGTTTGTAAGCAGGTTAGCGCCGCCCAGCCACTGCGTGGGTATATTGGGGTTCCCCGCCCACGGGATCTGGTAACCGGTGCCCGTGGACTGATACTGAAAGCCGCGATAGTTGAGCAGGCTCTTCGTGCCGAAATTATACACGAGGCGATCGTTGGTCGCGCTGATCTGGCTGACGCCCGTGCCCGCCGTGGTGAGGGCGGTGTTGTTCGTATTCACCGTGGTGCGGTTCCACAGGTTCTGCTGGTCACCATAAGTCCGGCGATACTGCGTGTTCCACTCCGCACTTCGCTCAAACTGGGCGCTCAAAAGGGTCTGCTTGGTCAGCTTGAATTCCGCCCGGATGGTAAAGCCGTTTTGCTTGTTCGAGGTGCCTTCCTGAATGGTCTTGGTATTCTGGTGCATCAGATTCAGCCGGACGCCGAAACGGTCCACGGCGTAGTTATAATCGAAAGTCCCACGATAACCACCGAAGGTGTCCCCGCGGGTGCTCAAGGTCCCGGAACGGTTATTGAACCGAACCCGTTTGCTGGAGCTGCCGGCCAATCCGCCCGAATTGCCGAGACCGGCCAATCCGGAATTGGGACCGCTCACCACCTCAAAGCGCTCTGAGTTGTAGCTGTCCGCCACGAAGTATTGGGGGACACCGTCACGAATCGGATAATTGCCGCCGCCGCCGGCGCCACGGACATTGAACTCAAAGCGGTTGCCGCCAAACGGAGCATCGCCGCCAAAGCCGCTGGGAAGATCGACGTTCATCGTCCACTGGGCGGCGTCATTGAAATCGGTAATCGCGAAATCATCCATGAATTGCTTCGTGATGACCTGGATGGAACTCGGAGTGAGCTCCAGCGGCGTATTGATCCGGCCACCGGCCAGCGTATTGCCTGCCGCGTATCCACGATCCTTATCCGTGCTGACCTCGAAAGGGGTGAGAAGGATGGCATCCTTCTGGACGTCCGCGGCGGGGGCGGCGGGCGCGGTTTGGGCGTAGGCGACGGAGAAGGCCGCGCCAAAAAAGCCGACGATGGCAAGACGGCGAAAACAAGACGCCGAAGGGAAGCGGAGCAGGGATTGCATGGGCTGGGGGTCAGGATTGGGCGATCCGGAGCTGCACGGGGGCCGCAAGCAGCCAACGCGTATTTTCGGAACCGGGGGACAGATGGAGGGGAAATTTACCAGCGGGCACGGCGACCACGGGCGTCGTCGAAACCGACTGGAAAGAGAAGCGGACGGGGCTGGAGGGGGAAACCGGAAAGCCGTAACAGGGGTGGCCAATATCTCGATGGCCACACGCCACGATTCAAGCATTGGATTCAAACTTGGGGCCGGACCGTCCGGCGGACTCGCGTGAAAAGCACCGTAAAGGTGCATAGGACGAAAGTCCTCCCGAAAACTCCCCGTCGCCGAAGTGCTCTTACGATTCCTCACCGGGCATCCGGCAAAGGTTGCCGCAAAGGAAGTGTTGCACAACGTTTCCGGAGGAGCGTCGTCAGGCCTTTGCACCCCCGGAATATCTTCACCGTCGTGTCCCGTCACCCACGTCTAGCCCCCGCCGTAAGCACCCTATCCCGGCATTTCCTGATCGGCGCCTGTCTGGCGGTCCCCTCGGTATTCCGGCTCGCCGCCGCGGATTTGAGTCCTGCCTTGGCCGGCGCGGAGAGCGGTTTTCAGGAGGAGATCAAACCGTTTGTCGTGAAGCATTGCTACTCGTGTCACGGCAACGGCAAGGCGAAGGGCGATTTTTCCCTGGAGCCGTTCAAGGACGCAAAGTCCATGCACAAGATGCCCGTGGCCTGGGACAACGTGGTGGAGATGCTGCGCAAGCGCGAGATGCCACCGGAGGACGAGCCCCAACCGGCCCCGGCTGACGTCGACAAAATGATCGCGGCCGTGCAACGCGTCCGGACCGTGCTGGAAGCCAACACGCCGCCGAATGCCGGCCGGGTGACGACGCGCCGGCTCAACAAGACGGAATACAACAACACGATTCGCGACCTGCTCGGCGTGGACTTCAGGCCAGCCGAGGATTTTCCGGCCGACGACGTGGGCTACGGCTTCGACAACATCGGTGACGTGCTGTCCGTCTCGCCGCTCCTGCTCGAAAAATATCTGGCGGCCACCGAATCGATTCTGGACCAAGCCATCGTTGTCACCCGGCCGCCGCCGCCCCTGAAGGCACCCATTGGCGCGCACCGCCTGCCAGCGACGCTCGCGACGGGCGAGGTCGGAGGACTCGCCATGTTCGAGGAAGGCGACTACGTAATTCGAGCGCGGCTCGAGACAAAGTCGCCCGCGGTTGGCACGTTGCGCGCGATGCTGCGGATCGACGGCACGGACGTGAAGGAGTTCACGGTCAAGCCCGCCTCCGCCTATGGTGAACCGACGCTGTTCGAAACGACCGTGCGGATGAAGGCGGCCACCCAGCGGGTGACGATCGTCCTGCTCGACAGTGGAGCTGCGACGCCCTCGTCGCGGAAAGCCAACGAACGCGGCGAGGGCGGCGCATCCCCATCAAGGCAAACTGAGCCAGCCGGCGGCCTGGTGGTGCAGAGCTTGGAGGCCGAAGGCCCGTTCAAACCCGCGCCCCCGAAGTATCCTGCCGTGCACACGCGGTTGCTGGCGCACAAGGCCGGCCTGGCGCCGCGCGAAGCGGCGAAGGAAATTATCACGCGGTTCGCGACCAAGGCGTTTCGCCGGCCGTTGCGCGCGGGCGAGGTCGACAAGCCGCTGGCGTTCTTCGACGCGGCGCAGCAACGCGGCGAACAATTTGAGCTCGGCATCAAGGCCGCGCTCTATCGCGTGCTGATGTCGCCGGATTTTCTTTTCCGCATCGAGATGGATCCGCCGGGCGCAAAGCCGGAGACGGCCTACGCGATCAACGAGCATGAGCTCGCCAGCCGACTCTCGTATTTCCTCTGGAACAGCATGCCGGACGACGAGCTGATGGCGCTCGCAGGGAAAGGTCAGTTGCGCGGAAACCTCGTCAAGCAGGTCGCGCGCATGATCAAGGATGCGAGGTCGGAGTCGTTCTTGCAGAATTTCTCCGAGCAGTGGCTGACGTTGCGAAAGCTGGACCTCATCTCGCCCGACCCCGGGTTGTTTCCCGCCTTCGACCCGAATCTGAAGGAGGCGATGATCCGCGAGAGCGTCCTATTTTTCACCGCGATTGCCCGCGAGGACCGCAGCATCCTGCAACTGCTCAATGCGGATTTCACTTTCGTCAACGAGCCGCTCGCGAAGCTCTACGGAATCGGGGGCGTCACGGGCGAGGCCTTCGTGCGCGTGGCCACGCCGGCGCAACGAGGTGGCGTGCTGACCATGGCGAGCCTCCTCGCGCTCAATTCCAACGCGACGCGCACGTCGCCCGTGAAGCGCGGCAAGTTCATCCTGGAGGAAATCCTCAACGCTCCGCCCCCGCCGCCGCCGCCCGATGTCCCGCCGCTCGAAGAGGGCCAGCAGCTGACCGGCACGTTGCGGCAGATCATGGAGCAGCACCGGGTGAATCCGACCTGCGCCTCGTGTCACGCGAAGATGGATCCGCTCGGCTTCGCGTTTGAAAACTTCGACGCCATCGGAGCCTGGCGGGAAAAGGATGCCGGCGGATTTCCCATCGATGCCTCCGGCGTGTTGCCGGACGGCAAAACGTTTAGCGGCGCGGCGGGGCTCAAAGCTGTGCTCGAGGAAAAAAAGGACCTATTCTTGCGCAGCCTAACCCACAAGATGTTGACCTACGCCCTGGGTCGGGGCGTCGAGTATTACGACCGCCCCACCATCGAGCACATCACCACCGCGCTGACCAAGAACGACCACCGTTTCTCCACTCTTATCCTGGAGATCGTGCAGAGTGACCCCTTTCAGAAACGAACCCCGGTAGCCGAGGAGACCCAATGAATACTCATCCCATCGCGAGGCGCACCTTTTTGCGCGGAGTCGGCACGACCATGGCCGTCCCGTTCCTCGAATCGCTCGTGCCCCGCTCGCTGCGCGCCGCCACCGCCGCCGCCGCGCCGCCGGTGCGCATGGCGTGGGTCTACATTCCGCAAGGGGCCTTCATGCCTTACTGGATGCCGAAGGCCGAGAAGACCACCGCCGACTACGAGTTGAGCGAGTGCCTCCAGCCCATGGCCGAGCACAAGAAGGATATGATGGTGCTGGGCGGTTTGGCCTGCGACAAAGCTCGCGCCAACGGCGACGGCGGCGGCGATCACGCCCGGGCGGGCGGCGCCTATTTGACGGGTGCCCAGCCGAAGAAAACCGCCGGCATCAACATCCAGGCCGGCGTCTCCGCGGACCAGTTCGCGGCCATGCAGGTGGGCCGGAAAACGCGTTTCCCTTCTCTGGAGATGGCCATCGAGGGCTACCGCGGCAGCGGCAATTGCGACAGCGGCTACGCCTGCGTTTACGAGCACACGCTCTCGTGGCGCGACGCCACCACACCGCTCCCGAACGAGGTGAACCCGAAGCTGATCTTCGACCGGCTGTTCGCGGAAAAACCCAACGACCCGGAATCCATTGCCCGCAACAAACTCCGCGCAAGCGTGCTCGATTCCGTCCTCGCCGATGCGCGCGACCTCAATCGCAAGCTGGGCGGCAACGACCGCCACAAGCTCGACCAATATCTCACGAGCGTGCGTGAGTTGGAGCAGCAGATCCAGAGAGCCGAAACGCTCTCGCCGCTGACGCTGCCCGACGATGTCTCGCGTCCCGCGGGCGTGCCCGCCGACCTCACCGAGCACATTCGCCTGATGTCCGACCTCATGGTGCTCGCCTTCCAAACCGACGTGACGCGCATCTCCACGTTCATGCTCGGCCGCGAGGGCAGCGAACAAAAGTATCGCATGGTCGGCG
>JANPIT010000370.1:0-9448 GCA_031425115.1 Opitutaceae bacterium
CGCAGCTCGTTCTCGCGATCGCGGGCGGATTGCTCGGCGATGAGGATCGAGTCGTCGCGGCTCGCGGCGGTCGAGCGCGCCTGGATCACATCGGCGTCGGAGATAGCGCCGACGCGGTTGCGCGCCTCGTTTTGTTGCAGGGTTTTCATCGCGAGATCGCGCGCCAGGTTGGCGATGCGCAGATTTTCGCGGGCCTGCGCGAGATTGTTGTAGGCGAAGATCACGCCCGTGACCGTATCGATCACGTTCTGCCGGTGCTGCCAGTCGGCGATGCCGCGGTCGGCCTTGGCGATGCGCAGGCCGGCGAGATTGGCGCCGAAGCCGAAGCCGCGGAGCAAGGGTTGCGTGATGGAGACGCCGCCCAAGGTGACGTAGTTATCCGTGAAGCGATTGAACGTGCCGCGCTCGTTGTCGGCGGTGGCGTTGAAACTGTAGGTCAGGCCCCACGGCGTCGCGCCGCCGAGCGCGAGTGAGGCGCGGTCGGACTGCTGCAGCGACGTGGTGAGCGGCGTGGTCGTGAGGGGCGTCTCGCCCTCGCTGTAGGAACGGCGAAACGTAATCGCGGGATCGAAGCGGCCGTATTCCGCGAGGACGTTGGCGCGCGCGATGTCGGGCGCGAACGCGCTGACCTTCAGCGCTTGATTGCGCTGGAGCGCGAGGCGGACGGCGTCGTCGAGCGTAAGGGCGGTCGTCGCGGCTGAGGCACTCGGCGCGAGCGCGCTGAGTGCAACGAGCGCGAACGCGGCCGCGGCGAGCAGAGCGCGAGTCATGGCCGATGGCCGAGAGTCGAAGGCCGAGCGAGGCGCGAAGACGGGCGCGAGGTTGAGGTGCGGACGGTTTTTCATTCGGCAATCAGCGATCGGAAAATCGGGCGCTCACTTCCCCACGACCATGCCATCCTGCAGGCGCACGGTCTTCGTGCCGTAGGTGGCGTTTTCGTTGGAGTGCGTGACTTGGATAATGGTGACGCCGTCCTCTTGGTTGAGCTTCTTGAAGAGCTCCATGATCTCGCGGCCCTGGTCGGAGTGGAGATTGCCGGTCGGCTCGTCGGCGAGGATCAACGCCGGCTTGGCCACGAGGGCGCGCGCGATGCCGACGAGCTGCTGTTGGCCGCCCGAGAGCTGCGCGGGAAAGAGGTCTTTTTTGCCGACGATGTGGAAGCGATCGAGCGCGTCGCACACGATGCCTTCGCGATCTTTTTTCGGGACGTCGCGGTAGGAGAGGGGAATCTCGAGATTCTCGTAGACGGTCAGATCGTCGAGCAAGTGATAGCTCTGAAACACGAAGCCGATGTGTTTTTTCTGCAGCTCGAAACGCTTTTTCTTGTCGAGCTGGTGCACCGGTTCGCCGACGAGGTGGTATTCGCCGTTCCACGCGGCGTCGTGCAGGCCGAGGATGTGGAGCAACGTGGATTTGCCGGAGCCGGACGGGCCCATGATGGAGAGGAAGTCGCCCTCGTTCACCTCGAGGTTGATGTTGCGCAGGGCGTAGTAGGGGCCGCCTTTCAGAGGATAAACGCGATCGACGTGGCGCAGGGAGATCATGCTGCAGGAGGTGGCGGGGAGGCGCGGCGGCGGCGAGGGTGAAAGAATCGCGGGGAGCACGCGGTCAGAGAAACAAATAGGCGGGGCGCGACGGGCGACGCTCGCGCGTCTTGTCGACCGGCTTCGGGGCCGGCGCGGACGGCGTGGTGGGCGCGGCTGTCTTAGCGCCGCCGGTTTTATTTGTCTGCGTCGCGGCGATGATATGGCGCACGCGCAGCTCGGTCGTGACCGACACCAAATCTCGAGACTCGCAGGCCCGGCCAGCCGCGCACAACACGGCGAAAAGGAAGAGGTGGGTTTTCATGACGTGAGTGGTTTAGCAACGCCTGTGCCGCGGAGTCAGGCCCGGCATAAACGCGTGGAGTGGAATGGCTAAAAATTATCGGGTCGCGGATCGGCGCGCCGTTGCGGGGCGTTCACACCCGTTTGTGGAATACGGCTTTCCCGAAATTGGGAAACGCGTGCGGGTCACCCGGGGCAGCTCTCAATCCGCGCGCAGTGCCACGAGCGGATCGATCCGGCTGGCGCGCAACGACGGCAATAGGCACGCGAGCACGGCGACCAGGGCGAAGAGCAGCGCGACGCCGCCGTAGACGACGGGGTCGAAGGGCTGCACGTTGAACAAGAGGGTCTGGATGAGTTTCGCCGCGCCCGCGGCGGCGGCGAGGCCGGCGATCAGGCCGATGGCCACGAGTCGCATGCCCCCGCGCAGCACGAGGCCGATGACCTGGCCGGGCTGCGCGCCGAGCGCCATGCGGATGCCGATCTCGCTGGTGCGTTGCGCGACGGCGTAAGCGAGGACTGAATACAGGCCCACCGCCGAGAGCACGAGCGCGACCCCGGCGAAAATGGCAGTGAGCGAGGCGACGATGCGCTGCACGCCGAGCGACTGCGCGATGTTGGCGTCCATCGTGCGGAAGAACGAAATCGGCTGGTCCTTGTCCACGCCGGCCACCGCGCTGCGGATGACGGCCTGGAGGACGGTCGGGTCGGTGTTGGTGCGCGCGACGATGGCCATGCCGGCCCGACCGAGCTGGCGCATGGGGAAATAAATTTCATCGGGCGCGGGCGCGTTGAGGCCGTTGGTTTTCACGTCGCGGATCACGCCGACGATCTCGTGTTTGATGTCGGCCTCGCGGCCCCGGAGCAGAATCTCACCGAGCGCAGATTTGCCCGAGAAAAGGCGCTTCGCGAGGGACTCGTTCACGATACAAACGCCCGGAGCATTCTCGCGATCGTCAGCGGTGAAGGCGCGGCCTTGCACGATCGGGATGCGCAGGAGTTTGAAGTAATCCTCGCTCACGATGCCGAGGCCGGCGAGCGGGCGCTGCGGCAGCGGGAGAATCGGGCGGCCGACGACGCTGTAGGGCGAGCGCGGGTTGAAACCCGAGAGCGGAAGCCCGATGGCTGCGGCGGCCTCGGTCACCTGGCCGTTCGCTTTGAGTCCATCGATCACGGCGGCGAAAAATTGGGCCTGCTGCTCCGGAGTCGTGTAGCGCGTGGCCGGCACGCCGACGAAGGCCGAGGCTACGCCCTTCGGATCGAAACCGGGTGGCGTGCGCTGCAACCGCAGGAAACTGATGAGGAGGAGCGCGGAGCACACCAGGAGCACGACGGAGAGCGCGACCTCGGAAATGATGAGGCCGGCGCGAAACTTGCCGCCACGCGCGCCCGACGAGCCGCGCGCGGCGTCTTTCAGGACCTCGACGAGTTGCGTCTTCGACGCCTGCAACGCGGGCGCGAGGCCGACGAGAAGCGCGCTGACGAGGGTGACGCCGAGGGAAAATACGAGCGCGCGCCAGTCGAGCGTGAGCACGGTGTTGGGCGGAAGTTGCGCGGCGAATGCACTCTGGATGGCGGAGAGCGCCCAGAGTCCCAACAAGACGCCGATCACGCCGGCGGCGATGGAGAAGACGAGACTCTCGATCAAGAATTGGCGAACGATGACGGCGCGCGTGGCGCCGAGTGATTGACGGACCGCGATCTCCTTGTGCCGAGCAGCCAGGCGGCCGAGGAACAGCGACGCGACGTTCGCGCACGCGATGAGGAGCACGAAGCTGACGGCGCCGAGCAGCGTGTAGAACGTGGGCTTGAGATTGCCGATGAGGGATTCGGTGAACGCGCGCGCCTCGCTGAGGTTGTTGGCGTCGAGTTTGGCGCCGAACTGCGCGGCGTAGCCTTTGCTGATGGCCGCAAGTTCCGCGTGCGCCTGCTTGAGCGTGACTCCGGGCTTGAGGCGCGCGATGGGCTGCGCATAGCCGGCGCCGTTTAGCACCTGGACGGGAGTCAGCCCGCCGACTTCGAAGACGCGGGGCGCAAAGATCTGCGTTTGCGAAAACGGATTCGTGAGCTGCGGCGGCATGATCCCAACCACTTCCCAGGAGCGCCCGTTGAGCTGGATCGTCTCACCGAGGATCGAGGTGCGACCGCCAAAGCGCGCCTGCCAGAGTTCGTGGCTGAGGATGCAGACGGTCGCGCCGTTGGGGAGGTCTTCGGCCTCGGTAAAGTTGCGGCCCCGCGCGGGAAGGATTCCGAGCGTCGGCAGAAAACTGGCGCTCACGCGGAGGACTTGGAGCTGCTCGGGATCGCCGTTGCCCGTGAGCGTGAGGCTATCGCCGGCGCTCACGCCGATCTGCGCAAACGATTTCGCGTGCGTGCGAATCTCCTCGTAGCGCGGCCACGAGGCGGCGGGGGCGTTGAAGTTGAGTTGGGGATTGTTGGTCCAGATGGCGACGAGCGAGGACGGGTGGGGCAGCGCGACGGGATTGAGAATCAGCCGATCGAATACAGAGAAGAGCGCGGTATTGGCGCCGATCCCGACCGCGATCGTCAGCACCGCGACGATGGTGAAACCGGGGGTCTTGAGTAGCGCGCGGAGGGCGGACCTGAAGTCGGACATGGGGAGCTAGTTCGCACGCCGCGTGCCACGGCGGCCTGTTCAGCGCAAGCGGCACGAAATGAGCGGCTTGAGATCGCGCGCGGTCGTCTGGCTCTGGGTCGGAGTGACCGCGCATGGAACGGCGGAATCCCGATTTTGGGAAGGCGCGGCGCCATCGCCTTCAACTGTCCGTCGTTGTGAGTCGCTCGGGGATTGGGGTGGGCCGGCCGCTCCGCGGGCGGTTGATTGGAAGCGTCGTAGAAGTCCTGAGGCCGGGCGCGGAGCGCACGGCCCACCTCGGGTTGACGACGAAGGGACGCGCGCGGCTTGTCATCGGGCCTTTTCCGCGCTGGGTTCACCACTCTGCCGATGCTTACACGCACTGATCATTTAATCGACCTCGCCCTCGAAGAGGATGCCGGGCTCGGCGACGTCACGAGCCGGGCGATTTTCTCGGCGAAGGATCGCGCCAAGGGCTTTATCGATGCCAAGCAGGATCTCGTGCTGTGTGGACTCGCGGTGGCCGAGCGGGTGTTTGCGCGGGTCGATCCCGGGTTCACGATCAAGCGGCTGGCCAGTGACGGCGATCGCGTGCGCCGCGGCGCCCGCGTGCTGGCGGTGAGTGGACCGACGATCGCGATGCTCACGGCGGAGCGGACGGCGCTGAATTTCCTGCAACGCCTGTCCGGCATCGCCACGCTCGCGCGGCGGTTCGCCGATGCGGTGGCCGGGACGGGTGTCCGAATTGCGGATACACGCAAGACCACGCCGGGCTGGCGGGCGCTCGAGAAATACGCGGTGCGCTGCGGCGGGTGTTTCAATCATCGCTCGTCGCTGGGCGAACACGTGCTCATCAAGGACAACCACATCGCCGCCGCGGGCTCGCTCACGCGCGCGGTCGAGTTGACGCGGGCCGCCGCGCCGCATCTCGCGAAGATCGAGGTCGAGGCGAAGACGCTGGTGGAAGTGAAAGAGGCGCTCCGCGCGGGCGCCGATGTGATTCTGCTCGATAACATGGCGCCGGAGATGATCCGTCGCGCGGTGGCGTTGATCGCAGGCGCGGCCGTGGTGGAAGTTTCCGGCGGCGTGCGGCTGGAAACGCTGCGTGATTTCGCGCTGCCGGGAGTCGACGTGATCAGCGTGGGCGCGATCACGCACTCGGCGACGGCGGTGGATTTAAGTCTGGATGTGCAGCCCGCGCGAGGGAAGGTGCGGGCCGGCGGTTGACTTGAACAGCTCGTGTCTCACGTTTGTCTCACATGAAGACGGTCACGGTGAGAGCCCTTCGCAACTCGTTTCCCAAGGTGTTGGCAACGGCGCGCAAGAACGGCACCGTCGGCGTCACGCGCCGGGGCAAGGTGGTGGCGACGCTTAGCGCCGAAAGCGATTCGGCGAAAACCAAGTCCGCTGCGCCATGGACCCCGCCCGATTTCAAGAAACGGCTGAAGGAGGACTTTGGCGGAAAAATCATGCCGTTTAGTTATGTCGACTTTATGGAACGGTGAGCGTCTACGCCGATACATCGTTTCTGCTTTCGTATTTCGGTCATGACTCGAAAACGCCCGCGGCCCACGCTCATGCCGCCGGCTGGACGCAATCGCCGCGCATGGCATGGACAATATTTGGCGCGCTGGAGTTCAACAATGCGGCCCGAGCGCTGATTTTCTTGGGCAAGCTCGATTTGAAAGGCCTTCGCGCGATGCAGATGCGCGTGCAGGAGGACGTGAGCCTCTCCATCCTCGTCGCAACGCCTCTCCCCGTCTATCGTCACTATCAAGAAGCCGAGACGCTTTCCGCCACTCATACGACTCGACACGGAATCCGCACGCTGGATGTCATGCACGTCGCGGCCGCTCGCGTGCTCGGCGCGCAAACGCTGTTGAGTTTCGATCTGCGGCAGCGCCAGTTCGCCACCTCCTGTGGCCTGCAAGTTCTGCCGTAAGTAGGCCGGGCCCTCATGCAAATTCTCCGCACCGACTGCCTCGTCATTGGTTCCGGTCTCGCGGGTTCCGCCTACGCGCTTCAGGCCGCGAAGCTCGGGTTTTCTGTCGAATTGCTGTCACTGGCCGAGCCGCTGGTCGCGAACAGCGATTGGGCGCAGGGCGGCATCATTTACGATGTAACCCGCGATCCCGAAGCGCTCGCGCGCGATATTTTTGACGCGAGCGATCACACGGCGAATCCCGTCGCGGTGGATCATCTCGTGCGCGAGGGCCCGCGCGCGGTGGAAGAATTGTTGTTCGACGAGCTGCACGTGGGCTTCGATCGCGACCCGGCGGGTGCGCTCGACTTGACGCGCGAGGGCGGACACAGCGCGCGGCGGATCATCCACGCCAAGGATGCGACGGGGCATGCGATTCTCGCGGCGGTGGCGGCGCGCGTGGATGCGACGCCGAAGATTTCGCGGCGCGCGGGCTGGGTCGCGATCGATCTGCTCACGCTCTCGCACAACTCGGAAGACCTGGCGGATCGCTATCAACCGCTGACGTGCTTCGGGGCTTACGTGCTCGACACGCAGAGCGGCGAAACTGTCGCGATCGTGGCAAAGAAAACCATTCTAGCGACGGGCGGGCTCGGGCAGATTTTCCTGCACACCACCAACGTCCCGGGCAGCGTCGGGCACGGCGTGGCGATGGCGTATCGCGTCGGCGCCCGGCTCATCGATCTCGAATACGTGCAGTTTCACCCGACGGTCTTTGCGCTGAAGAACGCGCCGCGTTTTCTCATCACGGAGGCGCTGCGCGGTGAAGGCGCGGTGATTCTCAATGCGCAGGGCCAGCGTTTCATGGATGCGGTCGATCCGCGCGGCTCGCTGGCGTCGCGCGACGTCGTGGCGCGTGCGGTGAAGCAGGAGCTGGCCGGAAGTGGCGAACCGCATGCGCTGCTCGATTTGTCGGCGATGACAGCGGAGTTCATCCGTGACCGTTTCCCCACGATTTATCAGCGGTGCCTGGAGCACGGGCTCGATATCACGCGTGACCCGATTCCGGTCGTGCCCGCGGCGCATTTCGCCTGCGGCGGCGTGCACGCTGATTTGAACGGTCGGACGAGCGTGCGGCATCTCAACGCGATCGGCGAGACGGGCTGCACCGGCTTGCATGGCGCCAACCGGCTCGCGAGCACATCGCTGCTCGAGTGTCTGGTGAGCGCGAAATTCACCGCGCTGGCGGACGGCACGGACATCGCGCGGGAAACCTTTCGCCTCCCGGATCCGCGCGAGTGGGAGAGTCCCACGCGCGAGGCCGATCCGGTGTTGATCCGCCAGGACATGCTGCAGATTCAGCACACGATGTGGAATTACGCGGGCGTGGTGCGCTCGCCGAAGCGCCTCACGCGCGCGCGGCGAATCCTGTTGGAGCTGCGTGAGGAGATTCAGAGTTTCTATCGCGGCTGCCGACTGACGCGTGAATTGATCGAGTTGCGCAATGCCATCCAGACGGCGCTGCTGGTGGTGCACGCGGCCACCCTCAATCCGCGCAGCAAGGGCAGTCACTACGTCGTCGAGGAGGCATAGTTCGTCTGGAGCGCTATTCCCGCACCTCGAGAAGCCGGCGCCATTCGGGTGGCGTCACCCCCATCTCGACGGGCGGGCCGAGCAGCGCGGCCTCCAATGCGGCGTAATCCAGTTTCCAAATGAAGATCGAGTGGCCGACGTGATGCGGCGGCTCGCCTTGCTGTCGCAGCCACGCGCACAGCCGGCCAAAGCGAAAATGATCGTAGACCTGGAATTCGTTGTTCCAAAACGCCTCGGGTTTTTGGGCGAACAGCGCGGCTTGCCCGTCCGGCGTGGCCATCGCCTTCTGGAGGGTCACCACACTATTCAACTTGGCGCGGTATATTCTCTCGTAGGTCTCGTTCCAGCGAGCGAACGCGGCCACATAGAGACCCTGAAAAAGGGTCGCACTGATCGCATAATAGCCAGGCTCAAGCGCGTAGGGTTCTCTTTTGCGCCGATCGAAAAAACCGGGCAGGCGTTGCGCCTTGATGCCATGGTAACTCGGGCTGTCTGTGCCGAAATAGGCCAGAAACACGCGCTCGCGCCCTTCGGGATCGCGCGCGTCGAGCCAGCGTTTCAACTCAGGCAAATCCATGCCCCAGTCGAGCGAGCTGTCGACGAGATGCCGGTAGCCGCCTTCCGAACCGCCCGCTTGCGGACCGAAATACGCGAGATAATCCGGGCGGACCGAGAGGGAGTCTGCCACGTGCCACGCGACCAGCGCGGCCACCACCGGTTTAAGCCACGGTCGCACGTTGCCTCCATGCCAGGGTCGCGGCCCCAGCCAGCACGTAGAGCGAGGGGTAGATCGGCAGCACGTGCCGATGGCCCAGATTGATGTCCTCCGTCACGGCGATCGCGACGTAGACAGTGATGAGCACGATGTGCGGGGTCGCCGCGTAGCATGAGGGTGTCAGGGCAATCGCGACGTTTTCCCGGTATCGATTCCGCCACCACGCCCAAACGCCGAGACCGAGCAGGATAAACAACGCAGGCGACGTCTTCACCCAAATCGCGTAGGGGAAAAACGTGCGCCAGCCGCCGAGCTTGGCCCGGCCGGCCATGAAGGCCGGGAGGTTGTCGTCGGTGGCGAGTAGCCACGCGATGCCATCGCAAAAGCCTTCCGGAAAAAGCTGCGTGCGCTTCGTCCAAGTCACCGCGCTCATGAACACCCCGGGCCGGCCGTCGGAATGTATCGCCCGGTTGAACGCGGGTGGCACGGTGGTGGGGGAGGGCGGAGGGGCGGCGTAGCGAAAGCCATAGTGCGCCCAGATCGCCATCCAGCCGCACGCGGCGTGCAACAGCACCAGCGCGGCGAATACGCCTGCCTGGCTTCGACGCGATCCGATCGACCACGTGCGCCCGCGCCAGCGCACGATCAGGGGGCGACCGGCGAGAAACCGCACCGCGAGCAGCACGAATGTAATCGGGAAAATCACGAGCGCCGTCATCTTGGCGAGCAACAGCAGCGCGAAAAAAGCGAGGCTCGCGAGCACCCGACCCCAAGTGACCGCGTGCAGCAGCCGCCAG
>JANPIT010000371.1:0-14178 GCA_031425115.1 Opitutaceae bacterium
CCGTGCACTCTGTGTCCGAGCTCTGTGCGCTCTGTGACAAAAAGGTTCTATCCTCACGCGTCCGACACCTGCTCCACCGCCACACCCGCACGACATAGCGGACACGCGGACGGTTTCCATAGCCCGAACTCCATCGGCGCAATTCCCTCCAGCGCGAGCCCTCGTTCCGCGGCCAATTTTTCCGCAGCCCCGCCAAAAATGAACAGTGCGCCCACCACCACCGGCCGCGCGCCACAAGCGATCAGATCGGCATGCGTTCCGCGCACCGCGGAGCCCGCACTGATCGCGTCGTCGACGATCGCCACCCTCTTGCCCCGCAGGCTCTCGCGCTGCGCCGCCGGCACTTCATAGCGCACGGGAAACATCCCCGTCGCTGCGCTCGGCGCGAACCGCTCCGTCCACGCCTGCGGCCTGCCGAGCTCGACCGCGATGCGGTGGGCCAACTCCGCGCCTCCGGTCATCGGGCCGCAAATCACGTCCACCCGATGCGCCGCCAGCCGTCGCGCTAACTCGGATACGAAGGGCTGCAACCGTTCGCGTTGGCCGAGAAGTTTATCCAGATCGAACCACTGCTCGCTATGGTAGCCCGACTCCATCTGGAAGTGTCCGCGCCGGCCCGCGAGCAACTGAATGAGTTCGTTCATCAAAAAGAATGATCCGTTCGGCGCCACGATTCCGCATGGAGCGGCAACCTCCCTAAATGCATTTCTCCGCCAATCTCCTCGCCGGCTGGATCGGATTTCTCGCGGGTGCCGCCACCGGCGCTCTCATGGGCCTGTGTTTTCACCGCGAAGACTGGCTGGGTGGCTACGGTTCGTTTCCCCGCCGCATGATACGACTCGGCCACATCGCGTGCTTCGGTCTGGGCCTGATCAACATCCTCTTCGCGCTCACCGTCACGACCCTGCCGCCCGCCCCGATCGCGCAGGTCGCATCGACGCTCCTCATCGTCGGCATGATCACGATGCCGCTAAACTGTTTCCTCACCGCGTGGCAGAAACCGTTCCGACACGCGTTTTTTATTCCCGCCGGCTCCACCCTCATCGGCATCGCCTGCCTGCTCATCTGTTTCTCATGAAGATCGGTTTCCTCGCGCTTTCCGGGATCCGCGTGATCGACCCCGCGCTACAGACAATCGGCATCAACCTGCCGGGCTTCGTCGAGCGCAGCAAAGTCATCGCATCATTGCCGAGCCTCGGTCTCTTGACGCTCGCGGGTCTCACCCCCGAGCACCACGAGATCCGTTACCTCGACATTCCGGACGTCGACGCTCCCGACATTGCCGCGCATCTGCCGGGGCCGTTCGACGTCGTCGCGATCTCCAGCTTCACCGCGATGATCAAGGATGCGTATCGGCTCGCCGCGCGCTACCGCGCGGTCGGGACCAAAGTCATTCTCGGTGGGCTCCACGTCGCACTCTGCCCCGACGAAGCGGCGCAGCACGCCGACGCCATCGTGGTCGGTGAAGGTGAACCGGTGTGGCCCACGGTCCTGGCCGACCTCGAGCGCGATCAACTCCGCCCGCGTTACCAGTCCACCGCAGCTTACGATCTGGCCGACGCCCCGATGCCGCGTTTCGAGCTGCTCGATATCAACCGCTACAACCGCCTCACGATTCAGACGAGCCGGGGCTGTCCGTGGAATTGCGAGTTCTGCGCCGCATCGATCCGGTTGAATCCCAAGTATCGCACGAAGCCCATTCCCAAGGTCATCGCCGAGCTGCATCGCATCAAAGAAATGTGGCCGGTGCCGTTCATCGAGTTCGCGGACGACAACACCTTTGCCGACAAACGCCACGGTCATGCGCTGTGCGAGGCCATGGCCGGCGAGAAGGTGCGCTGGTTTACGGAGACAGATATTTCCGTCGCGCAGGACGACGCCTTGCTCGGCAAGATGCGTCGGGCCGGCTGCGCCCAGATTCTCATCGGGCTGGAAGATCCCACCGACGGACTCGATGGCATGGAGCTGAAGAGCAACTGGAAGGCACGCCAACGCGCGCACTACCTCGACAGCATCCGCAAAATTCAGGACCACGGCGTGACAGTGAACGGATGCTTTGTGCTCGGGCTCGACACGCACACCGAAGCGTCGTTCGACCAGATCTGGGCGTTTATCCAGCAGAGCGAGCTCTACGAAATTCAGATCACCGTGCTGACGCCTTTTCCCGGCACACCGCTCTATGACCGGTTTCTGCGGGATGGGCGGCTGATCGACCCACTGGCCTGGGAAAAGCGCACGCTCTTCGACGTCACGTATCAGCCTGCGCACCTCTCGGTCGACGCCCTGCGCCAAGGCCTCCTCGACCTCGCCTCCAAGGTCTACAGCACCGAGTTCACCGATCTCCGCCGCCGCCGCTTCATCCGCCGCAAACTAGCCGCCGACGATCGCGCGGCGTGAGAAATCCAGTTTACCACTGATGGATTTCGTCAACGGACGAAATTTCAAGGTGCGCTCCGGCTAATCGCCTCTGCAACAAGAATGGGGCTGCCAATGGCAGCCACTCAGCCGGCCATTGCCCGGCCCATCTTTGCCGCCGTGGCGATTAGCCACGGCTCTCCTCCAAGATTCGCCCATTGGCGAATCCCATCAGTGGTTATCTTCCTCGTCCCTGCTCTGTCTATTTCCTGATTTCCTGATTTCCACATTCACTTACTTCTTCAAATACCCCTCCAGCCATTCGAAGATCGTCTTGTGCCACAGCTCGCTGTTCTGCGGCTTCAGCACCCAGTGACCTTCGTCGGGAAAGTAGAGCAACTTCGAGGGAATGCCTTTGCGCTGCAGCGTCGTGAACAGGCTCAGCCCCTGGCCGATGGGAACGCGGAAATCCAGTTCGTTGTGAATCACGAGATTCGGCGTCTTGAATTTCGCCGCGTGCTTGTGCGGTGACCACTTCTCGAACTCCGGATTCTCCCACGGAATGCCGTGATCCCACTCGTCGAACCACGTCTCCTCGGTGGTGCCATACATGCTGACGAAGTCATACACGCCGCAATGCGTCACGAGCGTCTTGAACTTGTCCGTGTGCCCCTGGAACCAATTCATCATGTAGCCGCCGTAGCTCGCGCCCGCGGACGCCATGCGCGCCGTGTCGATGTAGGGCTGCTTCTCCATATGCGCGAGGCACGCCATCAAATCGTCGAAGACTTTCCCGCCCCAATCATGCGAGATTTCGTCGGTGAATTTCTGGCCGAAGCCCGTCGACCCGCGCGGATTCGGCATCGCCAGCACGTAGCCCTGCGCCGCCCACAACTGGGCGTTCCAGCGCGTCGACCAGGAATCGAGAAACGCACTTTGCGGCCCACCGTGCACCCAGAACACGAGCGGATATTTCTTCGCCGCATCGAACCCCGGCGGCTTCAAGATCCACATTTGCACCGGCGTCCCACCCGCCCCCGGCACCGTCACCGACTCGGGCTCCGCCAGCGCAATTCTTCCCAGCGCCTCGCCATTTGTCAGCGTGAGCGGCTGCAGCGCCGTCGCGCCCAGTTCAAACCGCCGGATCTCCGGCGGCCGATTCATGCGCTGATGCGTGAACGACAGCCAGCGGCCATCCGGTGCGACCGACACCTCGTGATTCACGCCGTCGTTGAACAACCGCCTCACCTCGCCGCCCGCCACCGAAACGCTCCACAGCGGGCTGCGGCCTTTTTCCTGCGCTTCTAGAAAAAGCGTCTGGCTGTCCGGCGACCACACCATCGCATCGACTGACTCCGGCCAGTTCGCCGTGAGATTGCGACGCTGACCCGTCCCGCGATCGAGCAGCCACAGGTCCCACTTGTCCGCCTCGAAACCAGTCCGCGCCTGCGCGCGATAGGCAACGGTCTTTCCGTCGGGGGAGTAGCGCGGAAAACCATCGGCGCCCTTGTTCTGCGCCGTGAGATTCTTCCTTTCGCCACTCGCGAGATTCACGGTCCACACATCGTGATTCGTGCTCCACGCCTGCTCGCGGATCGGCACCGGCGGCGCGCTGAACGCGATTTCCTTTCCATCCGGCGAAAACGCAAATTCATCGCCCGCGCTGAACGTGCTCGAGGTCGGCACCGCGTCGTTCTCGCCCGGTGTTACATTGCGCGGATCACCGTCCGCCGTGCCATCCGGCTTCACCTTCACCACGAAGAGATGCTGGCGCTTGTCGTCCACCCACGAGTCCCAGTGGCGGTAGAGCAGCTTGTCGATCACGCGCGCCTTCACCTTCGATTTCTCGCGCGCCTCTTCCTTCTCCTTGTTCAGCTTCTCCGCTTCCGCGAAGGGCTTCGCGGAAAACTCGGGAAACACCGCCGACACAAACGCCACCGCCTTGCCGTCGGGCGACCACATCGGCTGCCCCGCGCCCGTCGAGAGCGTCGTGAGCTTTTTCGCTTCGCCGCCGTCGACAGGCAGCAGGAAAATCTGCGGCGTGCCTTCGCGCGTCGACTCGAACGCGATCCACTTTCCATCCGGCGACCAACGCGGATGGCGATCGTGCTTCGGCGAACTCGTGAGTTTTCGCGGCTCACCGCCGCCCGCGATCCCGCTCAGCCACAGATCGCTATTGGTGCGGTTCTCATCCTTGAGCACCTCGGTCACGACATAGACCACGCGTTTGCCGTCCGGCGCGATTTGCGAGTCGGTCACCCGCTTGAAACGAAACAAATCCTCGAGCTCGATGGGCCGCGTCTGGGCGCGGACCGACGGGAGACAAACGGCGAGAGCAAGCGCTCCTATGATGAGAGATGATGCGTGACGCATGCCCCATTGATAGAAGGTGGAGCGGCTTGACCTCAAGCCGCTGGTTTGGGTCCACCACTCACCGCATACGGCTTGGCGGCGCCGCCCCGCCCCGCCACAGTCCGAGGCAAATGTTCCTTCGCCCTCCACGCGCCCTCCAGGCGTTTGCCGCCGCTGGCGTGCTGGCCGCGAGCTCGGCGCTGAGGCTTTGCCAGGCCGCGGAACGCCAGGTGGATCTGGATGCGCTTCACGAACGTCATCGCTGGTTCGAACTTGCGGCGACGACCGCGGCGAACGGCGGTGTTGCCACACGTTTCCACCAAGGTGCGGTCGCCCTCGCCTTTAACGATCTCCGCACGGCCGAACTGCGTTTGCGGGCGACCTTTGATCAGGTGCCTCCGCACGACCGTGCCGGCGATGCGCGAAACATGCTCATCAACGGGTTTCTCCGCGCCGGCCAATATTCCCGGGCGCGCGCTGTCGTTGATGCGGCCCTCAAGCACGACGAAAGTATGCGAGGCCTAAAACCGCTCCTCGATGCGCTCACGCGCACCGCCGATCAGCGCGTAGTGCGCCGGTCGGCTTCCCGACTGCGCCGTGATCCCGCCGCCACCGCCCTCGTCGTTCCCGTCACGATCAACGGACATCGTGCCACCTACTTGGTCGATAGCGGGGCAAACTTCTCCGTGCTCACCGCATCCGAGGCGGAGCGTCACGGCATGACGATGGTCGAGGTCGGAACGAAGGTGGAAAGCAGCGCCGGGCGTAGCGTGGGCTTTCGTCTCGCGGTCGCCGCCAAGGTGGCGATCGGCGAATGCGAGTTGAGCCATGTGGCGTTTCTCGTTTTCGATGACGAACAGCCTCCCTTCAACGAAATGCCCGCGCACTCCCGCGGTGCGATTGGCCTGCCCGTGTTGCTCGCGTTGGAAACGATCCGCTGGGACCGCGAGGCGATCGAGTTCGGCTTCGACCCAAAACCGGCTCGTGGCGGGGCGCCCAATCTTTGCTTCGATGGGTTGTATCCCGTGATTGCGGGCGAGTGTGCTGGGAAATCCATCTTTCTGGTGCTCGATACTGGGGCGCGCACCACGCACCTGTGGGCGCCCTTTCTAAAGGATGTTCCCGACCTCGGCCGGCACGCGCAGAAGCAGCCGGCGAAGCAAACCCACGGCGTGGGCGGCAGCGCGACGGTGGAAACGGTCCGGCTCGGCACCGTGGAAATAACGCTCGGTGGCCGGGCGACAACACTGGCGCCGGCCGATATTTTTCTTTCCAAGACCACGGAGCAAAGCGCGTGGTATCACGGTAATCTCGGCATGGACCTCCTCAGCCAGGCGAAGCGGGTCACCGTCAACTTCGGCGCGATGCAAGTGATACTGGAGTGATCGGCGGCTGGAAAGCCTCCGTTCCGTCGCGTCTCCCATTCGCCGCAAACGCCTCCGCGACACTCCTCCCGCCCCGCTCGCCGCATTGACCCTCCGGACCGACCCGTGTTGCTTGCCTTGGCCGCATGTCATCCCAGCCCGAGCTTCCCGTCCCCGAGCTGGCGCGTGCCGAGGATCTCTTGCCACTCGTCTACTCCGAACTCCGCCGTGTCGCAGCCGCCCGTCTCGCCGGCGATGCCGGCGCCACGCTGCAGCCCACCGCACTGGTGCACGAGGCCTGGTTGCGGCTCGGGGGCGGTGAAGCGGCGCGCTGGCGCGACCAGACCCATTTTTTCGCCGCCGCCGCCGAAGCGATGCGCCATATCCTGATCGATCGCGCCCGTCGTCGGAACGCGAAGCGCCACGGCGGCGGCCAGCGCCGACTCGATCTCGACGAGATCGAAGTCGCCAGCGCCGTGGACGACGCCCGTGTGCTCGCCGTCAACGACACCGTCGAGAAACTCGCCGCCCACGATCCCGCCAAGGCCGACCTCGTGAAACTCCGCTACTTCGTCCGCCTCTCGCTCGCCGACGCAGCGCAGGCCCTCGGCATCTCCGAGCCGACGGCGAAACGCTGGTGGGCCTATGCCCGCGTGTGGCTCCTGCGCGAAATGGAGTCCGCGTGATCCTTTTTTCCGGAGAATATCGTTTTCGGGTGTGAGCCCCTTACTCCTTCGATGAAATCGAATCCGCCCTCCGCCCGCGAAGAAGACCTTTTCCACCGCGCCCTCGCCCTGCCTGACGCCGAGCGCGCCGCGCTCCTCGATCGCGAGTGCCCTGGCGATCCCGAGTTGCGCCAAGCAGTCGCCCAGCTTCTGGAAATTCACGGCAGCGCGGACAGCGTCCTCCGCTCCGCCGCGCCGGAACTCGCCGCCACCGTCGCGCTCACCCCGCCCCGGGCCGACGAAAAGCCCGGCGATTGGATCGGACGTTACAAGCTGTTGGAGAAAATCGGCGAGGGCGGCTTCGGCACGGTTTACATGGCGGCGCAGGAGGAGCCCGTCCGCCGCCGTGTCGCGCTCAAAGTGATCAAGCTCGGCATGGACACGCGCGAGGTCGTGGCGCGCTTCGAGGCGGAGCGCCAGGCGCTCGCCATGATGGATCATCCGAATATCGCCAAGGTCCTGGACGGTGGCGCGACCGATACCGGCCGGCCCTACTTCGTGATGGATCTGGTGAAGGGCCTGCCGATCACGACGTATTGCGATCAACGCCAGCTCTCCACCCGCGCACGGCTCGAGTTGTTCATCCTCGTCTGCCAGGCCGTCCAGCACGCGCACCAGAAGGGCGTCATCCACCGCGACCTGAAGCCGTCGAACATCCTCGTGACGGAGCAGGACGACCGGCCCGTGCCCAAGGTGATCGATTTCGGTGTGGCCCGCGCCACGCAAGCGCGCCTGACGGAAAAAACTCTGTTCACTCACTTCAACCAGGCGATCGGCACGCCCGCCTACATGAGTCCGGAACAGACCGGCCTCGCCAATCTCGACATCGACACCCGCAGCGACGTCTACGCGCTCGGGGTGTTGCTTTACGAACTACTGACAGGCCGCACGCCCTTCGACGCGAAGAAACTGCTCGAGGCTGGTTACGAAGGGATCATGCGCATGATCCGGGAGGTCGAACCGCCGAAGCCCTCGACCCGCCTGAGCACGCTTTCGGTGCCGGAGCTCGTCGAGCTCGGCGGCCGTCGCCAGGAAGAACCGCGCCGCCTCGGCGCGAGCGTGGAGGGCGATCTCGATTGGATCGTGATGAAGGCGCTCGAGAAGGACCGCACCCGCCGCTACGAAACCGCCACGAACTTTGCGCAGGATCTGCAGCGCCATCTCGACAGCGAGCCGGTCACCGCGCGGCCGCCCAGCGCCGTCTACCGGCTGCAGAAACTGGCGCGCCGCCACCGTGGCGCATTTGTCGCCGCCACGGTCACGTTCACGGCGCTGGTCTTCGGCCTTTCGCTCGCGACGTATCTGTTCTTGCGCGAACGAGCGGCGCACGAGGTCGCAGCCGCGGCCACCCGCAAAGCGGAGGAGGCCAATGCCCGCACGCGGGAAGCGCTGGCCGCGGCGCAAGCCGCCGAAACCGAGGCGATGCGTCAGCGCGAGGCGGCCATGGAAGAAAATCGCCGCACCCGCGCCGCCGAAGCGCGGTCCGCCGAACTCACGGCCGAGATCGATCAACGGCGCCGCTACGCCTCGGGCATCGCCGACGCCTTCGGCGCAGAGAACGCCGCACTGGAAAAGATTTTCATGCCCGACGACGAGAAACTCACCCGTGCGCTGGCCGCCGTCGCCGAACGCGAAAGACTCTCGGAAGACGCCTATTGGGCGGCGATCAACCGGTTCATCGCTGCGGTGCGCGATAATCCGAAAGCCGACTTTCGCGATCGCGCCCTGGCCGATTTCGCGGAGAAGAAGGCGTTCGCGGCCGTCGCGGCAATGATCGCGGCCCGAATCTCACCTTCCGGTTCGCTCACCGTGAGCGGTGAAACCTTGCTGCTCGTCGGCAACCGGCCGATCAAGCCCGGCACAGCGCTTACCGCGAGCTACAAGGGCCAGTCCTACGAGGTTGAACTCGTCAGCGTCGACCATACCCACTTCACCTTGCGCTACCGCGGCCAGGAAATCACCCGCCCGATCAAGCCGGTGAAGTGATCCCTGGTGGTCCCGCCAGGGCGCGTTTGCGTTCTTTCCGAGGTGGGCCGTGCGCTCCGCGCGCTGCCTTGCGCATCCCGATGCGCTCCCTCGCAATCCGCCGCCCGCGGAGCGGCCAGCCCACCTCAAGCAACAAAGGCGATGCGCTCCCCCCTCGCCGCAAACGGCTTGGCGACGCCCCCAGCGCGCGCCACAGTCCGCGGCAAATGTCCCGTCGACTTCCCCTCGCCCGCCTCGCGTTGATCGCGCTGGCCGTTTCCCACCTCACTGTCGCCACCGCCTTCGCCGCCACCCCAGCGAAGCCTTTGTCCGAGCTCCCGCCGCGCATTAAGGCCCCGACCGACAACGCCGCGTTCCGGCGCTTCGTCCTCGATAACGGACTCCGCGTCCTGCTCGTGTCCGACCCGAAGTTCAACAAGTCCGGCGCCGCGCTCGTGGTGCCCGTCGGTCAGATGGACGACCCCGCGGACCGCGAGGGCATGGCCCATTTCCTCGAACACATGCTTTTCCTCGGCACGGAAAAATATCCGCAACCGAACGAATACGGAAATTTCATGCAGTCCAACGGCGGCTACAACAACGCCTACACCGCCACCGATCACACGAACTACCAATTCGAGGTGCGCCACGAGGCCCTCGCCGAGGGCCTGGATCGTTTCGCGCAATTCTTCATTGCCCCGCTCTTCAGCGCCGAATTCACGGGCCGTGAGATCAATGCTGTGCACAACGAAGCCATGCGCCACGTGCAGAACGACGGCCGGCGGCTGATCAGCGTTTCGCGCGAAATTTATGCGGCCGGCAGCGGCGAAAGTAAATTCTCCACCGGTAACAAAGACACGCTCGCTGGCGCCACCCCCGCGCAGGTCCGCGCGTTCTACGAAGCCACCTACTCCGCCGACCGGATGGCACTCGCCATCTGCGGCAAGGCCTCGCTCGACGATCTGGAAAAACACGCCCGCACGATCTTTGCTGCGATTCCGCGGCGCAATCTCCCGGCCGTCGTGCGCGAGCCAAAATTCCTCCCGCGCAAAGCCGCGCTGCGCCTCGCGACGATCGAGCCCATCAAGGAAGTGCGGACGCTGCACCTCGAGTTCGTCGTGCCCGCCACGCGGCCCGATTTCGCGAGCAAACCCGACGCTCTGGTGTCCCAGCTCCTGAGCACCTCTGCCGCGGGCGGGATCGAGGCCGTGCTGAAACGCGAGGGCCTGGCCAACGGTCTCAGCGCCTACGTGTGGGAGCGCACGCCCAGCTACGGCTCACTCATCGTCGCGACCGATCTCACACCCGCCGGACAGAAGGAACACCCCCGCGTGCTGGCGCTCATTTTCAGTTACCTCGATCATCTGCGGGCGTCGCCATTTCCCGCGGAGTTTTTCAAGGATCGCGCGCGCATCGGCCAGCTCAACGAAACCTACCGGGATCGCGGTGAAGGCGCGGCGCTCGCCACCAAGCTCGCGAACCAAGCGCTGTTCTATCCCCTCGAAATCGCGGAGCGCGCCCCCGACGTTTGGGGCCAGCCCGACGAAGCCGCCTATCGCCGGCTCCTCGGCGCGCTCACGCCCGACAACGTCCTGGTTTCGCTCATGGCCAAGGGCGTGCCCACCGACAAGAAAGAGCGCATCTACAACGTGGCGTATTCGTATTCCGAGGACACCGGCGCGGGTTATGCCGCGCTGGCCAAGCCGGCCAAAAACGCCGCGTTCGCCTTGCCTGCCGCCAATCGCTTCATGCCCGCCGCCACCCCGCTGATGGCCGAGCGGCCGTTGTCGCTCATCGCCGAGCCCGGGCTGCAGTTATACTATGCCCCTGACACGGAATTCCTGCGCCCGCAGACCTCGCTCAGCATGCGCTTCGTGCCGGTGCGCGAACTGGCCACCCCCGAATCCGCCGCACTCGTGCGAGTCTACGAGGCATGCCTCAGCGACTTTCTGCAGCCGGCGATCACCGACGCCTCCTTCGCCGGGATCGATTTCAACTTCGACGCCACCATCGAAGGCTTCAAGTTCAACGTCACGGGCTACGGCGATTCGCCAGCGCGCTTCGCCACTTACCTCGGCGAAACGCTGCGCACCTTCACGCTCTCGCCCGACCGTTTTGAGGCGGTGAAAGAATCCGTGATCCGCAGCCTGCGCAGTTACGAGCAGACCGAAGCCTACATCCTCGCCCGCGATCGCCGCGACGCGTTCACGCGCGAGTTCCATTTTCTCCCCCCAGAGATTCTGCCGCGCGTGACCTCCGCCACCTGGGCCGACGTGCAGGCGTTCGCAAAAAAGTATTTCGCCCGCGGCAAAATCGAGGGGGTCGTGCACGGTCATTTCTCCCCCGACGACGCCATCGCAGCTACGCGCGCCCTCGCGCAAAAAATCGGCGCTCAGCCCGCGCCGGCCAACACGCTGCTTCGCCGCCGCCATCTCGCGCTCAACGCCGGCGAAAACGTCGTCGATGCCGGCGAGATTGCTGGCGTGAACTCCGCCTTCGTCCGCGACTATCTCCTCCCCGACGACCTGCCCGCCACGCGCGCCGCCGCCGCCGTGCTCGCCAACTTCTTCGGCGACCCGTTCTACAGCGAGCTGCGCACGAAGCAGCAACTCGGCTACATCGTCGGCTCCAACGCCGGCGCCTCCCTGCGCCACCGCTATTTCACCTTCGTGATTCAATCGAGCGGCTACGCGCCCGACGAGTTGCGGCGTCGCGCCGAGGCGTTCATCGCCACGCTGCCCGGTGCGCTGGCGAAACTCACCGACCAAGAGTGGGCGACCTTGATCGCCGGCGCGCGTTCGCAGTTCGAAGAAAAGCCCAAGGGCATTCGCGAAAAGGCGGAGATTTTCTTTGGCCGCGCCTACACCCACGACGGTGAGTGGGACCGCCAACCCGCGTCGCTCGCCGCGCTCGATGCCCTCACGAAGGACCAGGCCCTCGCCGTCCTCAACGCCGCCCTCGCCGCCGATGCCGGCCGCCGCCGCACGATCCTCTTGAACAGCAAGAGCCACAAAGCCACCGAGGAAGCCAAACCCGCCTTCACCGCCCGCGACGCCTGGAAGCGCACGCAACAGTTCAACTGAAACCGATCTGACCTTTTCAGAATCTGGAACTCAGGAAATCAGGAAGAAAGCCATTGAGGGCGCTCGTCCCTCGCGGTCACACGATCTTTTCCTGAGTTCCTGATTTCCAGATTGGTTTCTTCAGGGCGTTTTCCTGAATCCTGTTAATCCTGTCCAAAACCAGAATGCCGCTTTCGCCATGAAACGTCTCCGCGCCTCTTTTCTCGTCTCCTGTCTCCTGGCCACCGTCACCTGGCTTTCCGCCGCGACCGCACCCGCCGGTTTCACGCACGTAAAAACCGTCGGCGACATCGCCGAATACAAGCTCGGCGCCAACGACCTCAATGTGCTCCTGCTCGAGGATCACTCCGCCCCGGTTCTCACGCTGATGGTCACCTATCGCGTCGGCTCGCGCAACGAGGTCACCGGCACCACCGGCGCCACGCACCTCCTCGAACACCTGATGTTCAAGGGCTCGAAGAATTTTCACGCCGGCAACGGCAAGGGCTTCGACACCGTGATGGATAGCATCGGCGGTATCAACAACGCCACTACCTGGCTCGATCGCACCAACTACTACGAGAATCTGCCGAGCGACCACCTCGAACTCGCCGTCCAGCTCGAAGCCGACCGCATGCGTGGCCTCCTGCTGCGCGAGGAAGACCGGCAGCCGGAGATGACCGTCGTGCGCAACGAATTCGAGCGCGACGAAAACGACCCGGCTTCCGCCCTCGACAAAGAAGTGGGCGCGACCGCGTTCATCGCCCACCCGTATCACCACCCCACCATCGGCTGGCGCTCGGATATCGAGAAAGTCTCCATCGAAAAACTCCGCGAATTTTACGACACGTTCTACTGGCCGAACAACGCCACGATCACCGTCATCGGCGACTTCAAGTCCGACGTCGCCCTCCGCTTCATCGGGCAATACTTCGGCGCGATCCCGCGCTCGCCGAAACCCATCCCGCAGCTCTACACCGAAGAGCCCGCGCAATCCGGCCCGCGCCGCGTCGTCGTCAAGCGCGCGGGCGAGGTCGGCGTCGTCCAAATCGCCTTCAAAGTTCCGCCCGCCTTGCACGCCGATCACCCCGCGCTCGACGTTTTCGCCGCCGTCCTCAGCGAAGGCAAAACCAGCCGCTTCTACCGCGCGCTCATCGACACCAATCTCGCGATCAGCGCCAACGCGTCGAAAGGTTTCTTCGCCGATCCAACGCTCTTCAACGCAACCGCCCAGCTCGCGCCCGGCATCGCCCACGATCAAGTCGAGAAAACGCTCCTCGCCGAAATCGAAAAGGTGAAGAAGGACGGCGTGACGCCCGCCGAAGTCAGCCGCGCGATCAACAAGCTCCTCGCCGGCATCGCGTATCAGCGCGACGGATCCTTCGCCATCGCCGGCCAGCTCAACGAATCGATCGCCGTGGGCGACTGGACGTATTTCACCGGCCTGCTGGAAAAACTCAAAGCCGTCACCGCGGCGGATGTGCAGCGCGTGGCGCGCAGTTACTGCGACGAAAATCAAAGCACCACCGGTTGGTTCGTCCCGCTGGCCGAAGCACCGGCGAAATCCGCCGGCGTCGCCCGCGACACGGCCTCCGGCTACGCTCGCGGCCCGCATTACTACCGCGATCCTACGGAAAAAAATGGAGCCGCGACGCCCCCTTCGCGGATGGCCCAGCGCGACGCCGCCCCCGCCAGCGGTGCCTTGTCCGGCGACGCCGCACTGGTCGCGCCGAAGGTCCGTCGTCGCACCGTGGCCGGACTTGATACCCTCACGCTCAAAACCTCGATCAAGGACGTGGTGACGATCCGCGGCGTGTTGAATGCCGGAGACGTTTTCAACCCCACGAACAACTCCGCGATCGCCGACCTCACGGCCGGCCTCCTCGACAAGGGCACCGTCAAGCGGGACAAGTTCGCGGTCGCCGAGGTCCTCGAGCAGACCGGTGCCACGCTCAGTTTCGGCACCGGCTCGCACACCCTGAATTTTTCCGCCAAGTGCCTCCGCAAGGATTTGTCCACCGTCATCGAGCTCCTCGCCGAGCAATTGCGCACCCCGCGTTTCGATGCCGAGGAATTTGCGAAGCTGAAAAAACAAATGGTCGGTCGCCACAAGCGGCAGATGGAAGACACCGATTTCCGCGCCGATAGCGCATTCAACCAGGCCATCTTTCCCGCCGGTCACCCCAACCGCCCACCCGCCGACGCGAAATATCTCGCGGATATCGAGTCCGCCACGCTCGAGCAGGTGAAAGCGTTTCACGCCGCCAATTACGGCCCCACGGGCGGCCGCCTCGTCGCCGTGGGCGATGTCGACGACGCCGTGATCGACCGCGCCCTCGGGGTCGCGCTCGCCGA
>JANPIT010000372.1:0-7193 GCA_031425115.1 Opitutaceae bacterium
GCTGGAACTCGCGCAGCACTTCCATCGCTACTTCCGAGAGGTCCACATCCCGTGCTGACTCGTCGCTTTTTGTGGAGAAATGCTCGGTGTTTTTAATTTTAATCTGGCGGTTCGGAAAGTCGACCTGCGCCCACGTGAGGAAGTCGGCCTCTTTGCGCCGCAGGCCACCCCAGAGGCATAGGAAAAGCGCCAGGAATTGATTCGGCTCAGCTACGCGGAGCTCCCGCTCGGCGCAGCCGAGAAGCCATGCAGGGTTGACCTGTGACTGGTAACGTTGCGGGCCCGGGTCTTTGAGCTTTACCCGTGCAAACGGGTTTGGCGGAAGCTTCACCTTGAGTAGCGGAAGCACCTCCTCCGAAAACAGTGCTCTGGCATTTCGAAGAATCGACGCCGCGGACCGCTCTGCTGATTTGCGCTTCAGCGAGTTGGTGCCGGCCTTCGCCACATATCGATTCCGCCACTCGCTGATGACGTCCGGCGCTAAGATTGAGAGCGGCTGTCCATCGACCTTCCTCTTCCATTCGTCCCTGCCGCCAGTGAAATAGTCGAATTTGCGCCGCTTGTCTTTCCGGCTCTGCCCGGCTTCGGCGCCGGACACATCGGATACGATCTTGCGAATCTTAGTCGCGTATCGCCGGACCGTAATCGCCTTCAGGTGACTGCGCTTTCCAACCTCGGCCAAGAATTCGCCGAGGGTGCAGACCGCGGCTTTAGCGATCGGGTCAGGTTTGAACTTCGCCAGCGTCTGCTCCCAACCGTTAGCCTGGAGGAAGGTATCGATTTCTTTTGCTTTCACGGCCGCCACCGCCGCGTTGGTGGTGTTGAGCGCGAATGCCTCACGCCGGCTAAGGTGCTGCAGTCGCACCGACCACTCCGCTATGGAATGCGAGGTGCCGTCCCTGGTGAACGTCTTGTGATAAATCCGATCCTGCCAATAACCGACATGCGAACGTGGATAGGCGGAACGCTGCTTGGCCGCTTCTTGGCCACTTCCGATGTGCCTATCTGCTCCCTTTTCGGCTTTCATGGGACTAACCATGTGAGCAACCGCCCCTCGTGGGGAAGGCAAAAATGGGCCTTGTGGGGAACATTGAGGACGAGAAAGGAACACGCCAAGTTAAGGACTCATAATCCTTTGGTTCTGGGTTCAAATCCCAGTGGGCCCACCATTCGTTCGACGGGTTGCAGTTCAACGCACGCACGCCGCCGCCCTGGCTTCCGCGAGTCGGAGACGGGAGCGGCTGCGACGGCGATCGCCTGGCCTATGTGCTTCTGCATCTGGCGAATCTCCTCGATGCACTCAAATGCACTGTGCCGCTTTGCCCGTCATGGAGCCGTGGCGACCTGCACGCCAGAGCGCTGTGGATACAAGACAAGATCGGGATTAGATCGCGGCCTCGCCGTCAAAGCTTCGTGGTAAATGAAAAGATCACCTCGCGCGGGGTCTGGAGATTGACGCGGTCGATGGTGAGACCGTTGCCCGTGTAGCGCAGAATCTGCGGGTCACGCTCGTCCAGGAGATTGCGGACGTTGACTTGAAGCGAACCGCGAATGCGACGATCGAACAGAGAGAAGCGGAGCGGGTAGCGCGCCATCGCATCGAAGAGGAGGAGGTCGCTGCCTTTGAGGATCTGGTTCAGATTGTTCGAGCCGGCGTTGATGGCGCTTTGGTAGCGACCGCCGCCGCCGAGGGCGAGGCCCTTGAGGCGGGTGCCTTGCAGCGTGTAGTTGCCAAAAATGTTCGTCTTGTGCTTTCGGTTGCCGAGCGACTGTTCGAAGTCGAAGGACCGATCGGCGAGATCGGTGACGTTGGTGGCGAGCAGCGCGCCGAGGGTGCTGCCGCTCGAGCCGGCGAGGGCGTTGACGTTTACATTGGGATTCGCGGCCTCGAGATCTTTGACGAAGGCGTAAACCTGATCCCACAGCAGCTTCGTGCGCGGGTAGGTGTTCACCTTGTCCTGATTCGTGTAGGAATAGTTAAGGATGAACCGGAGGCCGGCGGAAAGATTGGCGGTGACGCGGGCTTCATAGCCGGAGGACTCGGTATCGAGCGTGTCGCCGATCGCGATGGCTTGAGGGCGGAGCTCGGAATACTTCGCCATCTGCGCGGGCGTGTAGATGCGGTCGGCAAAATTCCGGTCGCCGTTCGGGTCGTCGAGGATGCCGATGACGGTGTTGTAGCGCGGAGTGAAGGCGTTATTCACGCCCATCGCATTCACCTGATTATCGGCGACGGTTTTGTAGTAACTGAGGCGCGTGACGATTTTGCCTTTGAAGGATTCGATCGTAATGCCGCCGTCGATACCCTTGGCGTGCGGCGGCGGTGGCACGGCGCCGTCGGGGCCCACGCGCTGGCCGGCGGCCGGAAGGCCGAGGTTCTCGGCGCCGTTGACGAAGAGGGAGAGCCAGCTCGTGGGATGCACGACGAGGCCGGCGGTCTTGGTGCGGCCGGAGAATTCGAAACGCGTTTTCGTGGCGGGATTGAGCACGAAGATGCCGTTGGAGCCGGCCCAGATGCCGGAGCGATCCGCGGTCGCGCTGGTGCGGTCCTGGGTCACTTCGTCGAGCCGGTAGCCAAACGTCGTGACGACGCGGCGTTTCAGCCAGTAGCTCTGGAGCGCCAACAGGCCGCTATCGACCGTCTGCTCGGTGGCGTTGAACGAGCCGTTGGGAATCCAGCCGCTGGTGAGGGGCGTGGCGCGACCGGGATAGTTCGTGGTGATCGTCGCGGGTGAGAGCGGATCGGGCGAGAAGAACGTGTTGGACTGGCCGAGCGTGGCATAGTTGCGGCGCCAGACCGCGTTGACGTCACCGGCGGGATCGGCGGCGAAGGGCGCGCCGAGCCAGACCTCGCGCTCGGTGCGGCCCCCGCTGTCGGTCTGCTGGCGTTGCAGCATGAGCGCGAGGCGGTGCGCACCGACGCGGCCGAGGTCGAGCTCGTAGGCGAGGGAGGCGCGGAGGGCGTTGTGCTCGTAGTCGGAATAGCGGCGCCGCCAAGTGGCATCGATGAAGCTTTGGCCGGCGTTCGGGTTCACCGTGTTGCCGCTGGCATCGGTGGCCGGGCGATAGGTGCCGAACGATTGAATCGTGTTGGCGTTGCGGAGATAGAGGTTGGGGTCGCCCTGGACGAAATTGTTGTCGTTCACGCCGCCGTCGTAATTCAGCCAGTCGCCGCGCTCGTGGTAGAACGCGACCTCGCCGAAGAGGTTCGAGAGGATGCGCTGTTCGACGATGGCCGAGTAGAGATCGTAGTGGTTGCTCGTGCGACCACCGGGGCCGTTGGGGTTGGCGTTGAGCGGCATGCGGGCGGGATCGAGGAGCGCGCTGCCGTTGGCGCGGCCCGTGGTGGTGAGCGCGTTGCGGCCGTCGACGACAAAGCCTTGGTTGGCGATGTAGTAGAGCCGGGTGGCGGTCGTCGGCCGGGTGAGACCGGAAGCGGTTTCGGCGGCGGTGAGTGCGGCGGTGCCGACACTGGCGTTCGTCGGGCTGCCGGCATCCCACCAACGGGTGACGCCATCGCGCGCCGGATAGGTGCGGCTGAGCGTGCCGTGGAGGTGGCCGCGCTCGTATTCGCCGCGGATCTCGGTGTTCTTGAAAGGCCGATATGTCACCGCACCTTGGATACCCTGTTTGCGGGTCGCAATATAGTCGCGCCAGCTGCCCTCTTCGCTGTGGCGGGCATTGAAGCGCACGCCGAGTTTCTGGCGGATGAGCGGCTGATTGACATCGAGGGCGGCGTAGAAATGTCCGTAGGTGCCCGCCTGGAGATTGGTTTCGACGGCTTGGTTGCCAAGGAGGGCGCGCTTGGTGGTGCTGTTGACGATGCCGCCGGCGGGCCCGATGCCGAACAGGACGGAGTTCGGGCCGCGCGATTCGTCGAGGCGCTCGACGACGAATAGATCGATCGGCAGCCGCGTGTCGAAATAGTTGCGAGCGCGGCTGCCCGGAAGTCCGCGGGAGCGAAATTGGAAGGCGGCGCCGGCGCTGAGGGTATCGCCGCCGTTGATGACGCGAAGGGTGTCGCCGACGTCCTCCTGGCTGTTGTTGGCGTAGGCCATCGCGGTCGAAAGATCGTTGGCGCCGAGGTCGGCGAGGAACTCCTTCGTAAACACGTCGATGATCGCGGGCGTGTCCTTGAGCGCGGAATTGAGCCGGCTGCCGGCGAGCGAGTTGGTGGCGATGTAGCCGACGTCGTTGGAGGCGGAAACCTCGAAGGGAGAAAGGACCAGGGTGCCGTCAGCGTTTTTCTCGCCAGCTTTTTCGGTGGCGGATGCAGCGGTTGAAGGCGCGGGAGCGACCTGGGCGAAAGCCGCGATTGAGGAAAGCAGCAGCGCGGGGATGAAACGAGGGGTCGGATTCATGCGTAGGGGTTGGAGCCAGGGGGCCCGAATATCCCACGCCAGAGCGCAAAACGTGACGGGGAACTCGCGGAATTCGCCAGGTTGAAAGGCGCGGCTGTAGTTTGTAGGGGCGCAGACTTGCTGCGTCCGTGCGTTCGCTCGCAGAAAGGGCGCAGCAAGTCTGCGCCCCTACATTCAAAACCGAATGCTATTGGTCCACGTCCAGACGCGCGGGGGATTGGTGAGGCGGACGTTGTCGGGGGTGCCGTCGGCGGCGTCGGGGTAGATGATGGCGTTTACCTCGTTGAACGCGTTGGCGAGGTTGAGCTGGGTGCGCCAGACGGTGCCGCGCTTGAAGCGAAACTCGTAGCTCGCGAAGAAATTCACGATCGTTTGGTTGGGCGTGAAGAATATCTTCCTGACGGGCGCGGCGGGATTCGTCACGCGGTCGACGTAGTAATAGGCGGCCTGATCGAGCTGTTGGCGGAAATTTCCGCCCACGCCCACGCCCTTCAGCAGTCCGCGGCTGAAGCGGTAGTTCGTCGTGAGCGAGACCGAGTTGGCGGCGTAGCCCGTGGTGCGGTCGCCGCCGCCCTGGGCGAGAAAGGTGCCCCCGGTCGGCGGCACGAAGCCGAGTTGGTGCTGGGTGATGGGTAGCCCGGTCACGCCGCTGCCGATGCCCGGTGTATTCAGATAAGTAGCACCGGCGTTGGTGATCGTGCCGCTGTTGGCGTTGAGGGCGGCCTTGTAGTTTCCGCTGGCGTCGCCGTTGCGCAGAATGGCGACAGTGAGCGGCTGGGTGGCGACGCCCGGCGTCGGGCTGAGCGGATTGAAGCCGGTCGTGGCGGGATTCACGGGCACAAGTAACGGACGACCGTCAGCAAACGTGACCTGACCGGCGGCGTTGGTGTTGAACTGGTCGTTGTAGAGGATGGGAAGGACGACATCGGCACCTTCCTTCGCTTCGATGTGCGAGAAGCTCGCCTGCACGCGCCAGCCGCGAGTGGGCGCCGCAGTGAGATTGATTTCGTAGCCCTTGGTCACGCGATCGAAGACGAGCACGCCGCCGCCGTTGCGCCGGCCATTCACGGCGCTGATGGGATTAACGATCGTGAGAATCTCCTGGCGGATGTTGGCGCTGTTGTTGGTGGCCTCCGAGGAATACGCGGAGATGGAGCCGGTGAGCTTGTTATCGAGGTAGCTGAATTTGAGGCCGATCTCATCGCCGATGCCGCGGCCTTCGGGCGTGTTTTGACCGAGAATGGTGAGGCCGCCCGAGGGCTGAAACGAGGTGGAGTGCGCGTAGTAGGGCGTGAGGTTTCGCGTGAGATGATAGTTCAAGCCCAACATGTAGGAGCCGACTTCGAAGGAACGATCGTCCTGTGGTCGTGGCTCCAGGCGGTTGGTGAGCCAGTCAAAGCGATAGCCGGCGAGCGTGTCGAAGCGCTCTTCGAACCAGGAACTCGAGAGGGAGGCGAAGACGGCGTCGTTGGTGCGGGCGGTGTGATTGATGTTGGCGGAGCCGTTGGCGAAGCCGCGGGGATTGTCCGGCGTGATGAGCGAAGCGAACTGGTTGCGGGAGTAGTCGCGGCCGTAGCGTTTGCCATCGAGGGTGATCACGTCGGGCGCGGGGCTGCGGAAAATGGGCGGGCCGTCGAAGCCTTGGGTGGCGGGAGCCCACCAGACGTTGCCCATGAGCGTGCGGCCGGAATTGCCATTGTTGATCAGGGCCGGGATGCGGATGAACTGGCCATTCGCATCGAGTTCATACCAGCGCTCGGGTTGCGTCTGGCGGCTGGTGGAGCGGCGGGATTCACCGCCGATCGAGAACTCGCTCTTGACGATGCGGAACGTGGGCAACGTGAGATTCGCGATGGCGCGATAGGCCTTCTCGCGTTGGAGAATCGGATCGAGGAGGGGGGAGAGCTGCACCGCCCACTCGCCGGTGGGGTTGTTGTTTACCCCGGGTGGAGTCAGAGCGGGTGCAGTGGCGCTGTTGTAGCGCACGCGGTCGTCGTGGGAGGTGCCGCCTTGCACGAGCACCGAAAGCCACTTCGTAACCTCGGCTTCGATCTGCGCGGAGAAAATCCGCCCCGTGCGGATCTCGCCGAAGACATCGGTGCCGAACGCGTCGGCGTTGGCGTAGTTGAGGCCGCCGTTGAAGAGGTCGGCGGCGCGGCCCTGGCGGATGAGGAGGCGCAGCGGCTCGTTGCTGCGGGAGCCATAAACCGGATGAGTCGCGGGCGCGGAGAGTCGGATCGTCGTGGGGTCGACTGCGTGCCGTCGGAGATCTTCGTAGTCGGCGCGAAGCGTGAGTCGTGGGGTGAGTTTCCAGGCGCCGGCGAGGTAGATGGCGCGGGATTTGATCTCGTTGTTCACGCGCCAGAATTTGTCGTGGTTCTGAAAGGCCGAGACGAGCAGGCCGACTTGCTGACCGAAGCGAGGGAGCCGGCCGGCGGCGTTGACCTCGATTTCGGCCCGGCGCGAACCCTCGCTGTCGGTCCGGAACTGGAGGCGCGTGGTGTTCTTGGAGAATGTGGGCCGCTTTGTATTTAGAACGATGATACCCGAGGCATTGGTGGGCCCGTAGAGCAACGCCTGGGGCCCGCGGATAATCTCAATGCGCTCCTTGTTGAAGCCGTCAAACGAGCTGCCGTTGCTGAGGAAGCCGTTGCGCCGCGTGCCGACACTCAGGCCGCGCAGGGAGCCGACGGCGCCGCTCGTGCGGTCGCCGGGCTGGTTGCCCTGCACGTCGGAGGAGCCGCCGGAAATAATCCCGGCGCCGACACCGGGCGCGAATTCGAAAATCTCGCGGAGTTCGACCGCTCCGAGATCGTCGAGCAGGGCGCGGCC
>JANPIT010000373.1:0-6442 GCA_031425115.1 Opitutaceae bacterium
CGCTGTGACGATACCGAAGTCGCGCGCCATCGAGAGCAGGCCATACACTGCCGCAGCCATCCCGAATTCGCCGTAGGCCTCCGGGGTGAGCAGGCGCGCGAGGATGGCGGCGCTGGCCAGCCGGACGATCAGCCGCACGCCTTGGGCGATGAGAATGGACCGGCCCTCAGCCGCGGGCGGGCGCGCGACGGCAAGAGGAGAGGCGGGCGGCGATCGCATCGGCAAAGTGGAGACGCTCACGCATACGGTCGGAGCGCGGAGGTGGAAAGCTTGGAGTGCAGAGCCGTGCCTGAGTGCGACGGTAGGGAACACCGGGCCATCCGCTAAATACGAGTTTCCATGGCGCGTCCCTCGCGATTGAGTGTGAGCAAATGGCCCCGGCTGAAACCATGACCGTGCTCCACTACGTCGGCTACGACGTGGATCGCGGAGGCATTCTCGCGCATGTGCGCGCACTCGCCGGGGAGAAACGTTTCGCGTGCGTCCTCGGAGTGAACGAGCAGTTCCAACCCGTGCGCTCCGCGGCGTTGCCCCTCTTGCGTCTGCCGGTGGTGGCGGGCGATGTCATTGGGTTGGCGAATGCGTGGCGGGCGAGACGCGTGGCGGACGAAGTGCAGGCGTGGCTGCGCGCGGATCCCCGGCGGATTTTTCACGGTCACTCCCGTGCTGGTTTGTTGGTGGCCCTGTGGCTGCACGCCCGCGGGGAGCGTCGCGTGCTCGCCACCGTTCACGCGTATGGCCGGCAGACGTGGTTCTACCGCTGGGCAGCGCGCCGGCTGGGCGAGCGCATGCTTTGGCTGCATCCGGCGATGAAGCGTTATTACGGGATCGAGACCAACTGGGACGACTGCGTGCCGCCTGGCGTCGCAGCGCCGGGCCACGATTCAGCGCAACCGCAACCACCGCCGCGGCCGTCGGGCGCGACCGTGCGCTTTGGCTGCGTAGGCGCACTCGTGCCGGTGAAGCAATGGGAACTCGTGCTCGAAG
This sequence comes from Opitutaceae bacterium, assembly GCA_031425115.1. GTDB lineage: Bacteria > Verrucomicrobiota > Verrucomicrobiia > Opitutales > Opitutaceae > ER46. Next base: position 988 of record JANPIT010000373.1, read on the forward strand.
CGCTCGCTCGCGTGCCGGTGGGTGAACCGATCGCGGTGGTGCATGCGGGAAGTGTGGATACGTCCGCTGGGAGCGCGCGCTACGCCGCGGGTCTGCGCCAGCTCGTGGCTGCACGCGGGCTCCAAGAGCGGTGGGAGTGGCGCGGGGAAGTGGCAGACATGGCGAAATTTTACGGGGAGGTGGATTGCCTGGTGATCGCGGCGGAGCGAGAGGCGTTTTCGCTCGCGGCGATCGAAGCCGCGCGGGCGGGCGTGTCCACACTGGTGGCCGACACGGCTGGTATCAGCGAGTTGGTGACGTCGAGTGGACTGGGCTGGACGTTCCAAGCAAATTCCGCGGACGCACTCGCTGCGCGGATGCGCGAACTTGCGCGCGGGGATGCATTGCGGCGCCCGCAGGTTGATGCCGCGGTGCTGCGAGCCTTCACGCCTTCCGTGGTGGCGGCGCGGCACGAAGTCATCTATCGCGCTCTGCTCGCCTCATGAATTCTCCTGCGCTCCGCCTCCTGCACCTCGCGCCCCATGCTCACGGTTACGGTGGGATTGAAACCTTGTTGCGCCGCCATGCGGTGGCCGATGCGCGCTTTGGATTCGATTCGTGGCAGCTGGGGCTTTTCGAAAAAAACCAGCCGCTGCCCGGTGAGTCGTATCGGCCCCAGCGATTCGGCTGGCGCGACACGCCGCGGGCGATGCGTCGCCGGATTGTCACTACGTTCGAGGAGCGAAAGGGCAGCGTGATCGCGTGGCATAACGGCTGGGGCATGCCGTGGTTTGCGGACGTCGACCGCTCGGTGCGACGCATCGTCTGTCTCCAAGCCCACCCGGATTACTACTTGGAGTCGTTCGCGGCGATCCAGCCGTGGATCGACGGAGCGGTCGTGGTGAGTCCGCAGGCGGCCGAGGAGGCACTGGCGCGGATGCCGGGCTTTCCGGTCGAGCGCATGGGCACGCTCAGTCTGCCGATTGAGTGCCCGCTGGGCGCGCCGCGGCCATCGGCGGTTAACGACGTCTTGGTCATCGGCTGCGCTGGCCGGCTCACCCGCGTGCAGAAACGGTGGGATCGGCTGGTGCCCTTCGTCGGAGAATTGAAACGGCTCGGTGTGCGATTTCGGCTCGAGGTGATCGGGGCGGGCCCGCTGGGGGGGTGGCTGCGCCGGCAGTTTCGCGACGAGCCAGCGGTGCAGTTTCTCGGCTATCAGGAAAACCCGGTCTATTGGGCGCGAATGCAGACGTGGGACGCGGCGGTTTTTTTCAGCGACATCGAAGGGGGGCCGCTGGTGATGCTCGAAGCGATGGCCGCCGGCGCAGTGCCGTTCTATCCGCAGATTGGCGGGAGCCTCGGCGATGAGTATGCGCCGCGGATTGATCCGCGCTGCCATTACCCGGGTGGCCGGCCGGAGCTGGCGGCGCGGGCGTTGCGGGATGTTTTTGCGGGGCCGGCCGATATCGTGGCGACCCTACGCGAGCGCGGTCGCGCGTTGGCGGCGATGCATCACGGCGACGCTTACGAGGTAGCGTTCGCGGCGTTTGTCCGGCGGATTGCCGCTCTGCCGCGGATCTCGCGGCCGCCTGATGGCTCGCGCCGGCCGACGTGGACCGACCGATTACCGCTGGGGCTGCTCACGCGCGCATTCCCGCGGGCGCTGTGGCGCTAGCGGGCGGCTGAATCCAAGAGCGCGGCGGCGAGAGCGTCGAGGTGGCGATTGATTTCGAAATGCCGCAGGTAACGCGCGCGGCAGGCACCGGGGGCGATCGGCGATTGGTCCAGCGTGAGCAGGGCCGCGGCCAAGGCTTCAGTGTCGCCCGGGTCGACCAGGAGGCCGCAGTCGGCGGTGACAATATCGGGCAGTGTGCGCCAGCGTGTGCCGAGAATCGGGAGGTCGTGCGCAAGCGCCTCGAGCACGACAAGCGGCAGACCTTCGGCGGCGTAGCGCGTGGGAAAAATCAAACAACGGCTTTCCGCAAAAAGGATTTTCTTCTCCCCCTGGCCGGCGAAGCCCACGTGACGCAGCATCGCTGGGTGCGCGTCGCTCAGCGCGCGAAAGCGGGAGGATTCGTTTGCGGAGGGAAAGGGGCCTGCAGCCAAGAGCGTGAAGTGGGGCCGCGCTCTCTCGGCGCCGATGCGCTGATTGGCGGCGATGACGGCGTCCGCCGCGGCGAACAGTCCTTTCTCTTCAGAGCAGAGTCCCAGGAACAACGCCTGGTGTGCGGCGAGTCCGGTAAGGAGTGGCGAGGGCGGGCCGGGATCGGGCACACCATTGGGCACGACCGCGATTTTGCGGGCGCGGAGCACGGTCGCGTCCCCGCGGAGCGAGTCGGCCAGGACGATGGCGAGGTGGACACGACCGAGAAGAACCTGTGTCACCAAACGTTCGATACCGGAGGCCTCGCTTTCCAGCCACGCGCCAAGGCCCGCGGCATGCCAGTGCAACACGACCCGCGAGAAAAACGGCCGGCACAGCAGCATGACGATCCAATCGCGGTAGAGCGCGCCGCGCTTGCCGGGTGGCGCCGGCACATAATACAGCGTGTCGCAGCCGTGGCGAAACCGGACGACGATCGCTTGAATCGTGAGCGAGAGGGTGCGGAGAATTTTGGCCGAGCTCCAGCGCCCGATATCCTCGTGGTCGCGCGAAAGCTGGAAGTTGACGTGCTGGAAGCGCAGCTCCGGACGGTGCGCGAGTCCCAGCAGCATCGCCTGCACCATCACGCTTTGGCCGTGCAGCGGGGGCGGAATATGCGCGAGCACGAGCAGGTTCACAGCGTCGGCGGACGTTCGCGATCCACGCCAGCCGACACAAGCGTCGAGTTGCCAACGTGCCGCGCGCGGGGCATTCGTCGGCCGTGTCTCCGTCGGTTTCCAGTCCCGAGTCCCGCGTCGCTGCGGATGATGTCCGCCCGGCGTTCGTGCTGGTCGCGGTCGACATGGGCCGCCACTTGGGCACCGAGCCGGGCAAGGCATGGGCCTGGGCGTGTGCGCTCGCGCGGCATTATCAGTTGCACGTCGTCACCGCCCCGGCGGTCGCGGAACGCTGTCGGCACGAAGACGTAGCGGCCGGATGGACTTGGCACACCACCCGTGCGCCGCAGCCGAGTTCGACCGGGCTGGCGTATTATCGCGAGTATGCGCGCTGGTGTCGGGAGGTGCCCGGCGTGATCCGGGCGTTGGCGCCCCGGGTGCGTCCCGTCGCGCTGCACCACATCACCCTGGGTTCATTCCGCGTGCTGCCGCGCTACGATCGCTGTGGCGTGCCGTATACACTGGGGCCACTGGGGGGCGGTGAGGCGCTGCCGCGGGAGTTGCTCGGCACTGCGCGGCTGCCGTGGGGCCCATGGTGTTCAGAACTGACGCGCCCGTGGCTGAGCAACGCATCTGCCCTCGTGCCAGGATTGAGGGCGGTGATGCGCGGCAGTCGGCTGGCGCTGGGAACCTCGCGGGAAACGGAACTCGTGCTCCGACGCATGGGCGCGCCGCGGACGGGCGTGGATTTCCCCGATTGCCTGCCAGCGGACGTCGATCCGCGCGGCGCGCTTTCGGCCGCGGTGCGGGGGCGGGAACTGACGCCGCGAGTGCGGCTAATCTGGTCGGGCCGCGCTGTGTGGTGGAAGGCGGGACAGATCGCGGTGGAATTTCTGCGGCGGCTGACGGCGGCGGGCGTGGAGGCGGAGTTGGAATTGTTTTCGTATGGCCACGCCTTGGACGCGTGGCGGCAGCAGATGCGGGCGGCGGGCGTCGACGACCGCGTGCGGGTGAGTGACTTTGTGCCGCGGGCGGAATTGCTGGCACGGTTCGGGCGGGCGCACGTGTTTGTCTATCCGACCTTCCACGATTCGGCCGCGACCGCGCTGCTCGAAGCCTACGCGATGGGCCTGCCGAGCCTGACCGTCGGACTAGGCGGTCCGGCGGTGGTGGCGACGGAGGCGACCGGTTACAACGTGCGTCCTAAGGATCTGAATACGTGGATCGACGGGGCGGTCGAGCGGGTGCGACAATGGCAGCGCGAACCCGCGACTTGGGTGGCTGCGAGCGAGGCGGCGAGCGCGCGGGCGCAGCAGTTTGGCGCGAATCACATGAACGCGATGGTGGACCGCTGGCTGCCGCCGGCGGCGTTTGCCCGATGAGAAGCGAGACCTGGACCCGCTGGTGGCCGGCCCTGATCTGCGGCTGCGCGTTGCTCGCGCTCTTTCAGTTTTTCGGTAATCCCGTGCGCGGTTACATCGACACCGCCTCGCTCTTTTATTGGTGGGGCTTCCAGTGGGTGAACCCGGCGTCGGAGGGCGAGCATGGGTGGTTGATCCTCGGGCTGAGTGCGTGGCTGCTGTGGCGGAACTTGGACAGTGCGGGTGGCGGATTGCGAATGGCGGATTGCCAATCCGAAATCCGGAATCCGAAATCCGAAATATTGCCGCCATTGGCGGCAATTGCGGCCGGGCTGGCGTTGCATGCGCTGGGGTTTGTCGCGCAGCAAACGCGCATTTGCATCGTCGCATTTCTCATCTGCCTTTGGGGCGTTTTGCGGTTGGGTGGCGGACCGCGGTGGGGACGCGCGGCGGTGTTTCCGGTGAGCTTTCTCGCCTTCGCCATTCCGCTCAACCTGCTCGACTCGGTCGGGTTCACGTTGCGGCTGTGGGTGGTGGACGCCAGCACGGCGATCGCGCACGCAGCGGGCATCGCCGTGCTGCGCAGCGGGACGCTCCTGGCGTCGCCGGATGGCAGTTATCACTACGACGTCGCGGCGGCGTGCTCCGGCGTGCGCTCCCTGACGGCAATGGTCGCGCTGTCCTGCTTAATTGGATATCTCAATTTTCGCTCGTGGCGGCGGCGTGGCGTCGTGCTGTTACTGTGTTTTCCCCTGGTCTACTTGGGAAATCTCACGCGGATCGTGAGCATCATCTTCGCGGCGCAGCTGGGTGGTCCGAAGTGGGGCAACTTCGCCCACGAAGCGATGGGCTACGGGATTTTTGGTATCGTCCTGGGCGGCGTGCTGGTCGGCGCGAGCGCGCTTCGCCGTTGGTGGCCGGAAAAATCAGGCGACGGAGGACAGGAGACAGGGGACAGGGCAATCTTGGCAGGTGGACTGGCGGCAGCGGATGAGTCCGATCCGCAATCCGCAGTCCGAAATTTGAAACCGACGGACGGGCGGACCGCCCGTCCCTACCTGGTTGCTGCGATCGTCGTTGGGTTCGCGGCGGGGGAGATGTTTTTTTTGCGGCACATTGCGCAGTTGCCGGCGCGCGGGGGCGCGGGAGTGCTGCTCGCGGCGGACGGGCTTAATCCGGTGGAGCTGCCGGCGTTTCTGGGGACGGAGTGGATCGGACAGTCGGCGCCGATCACGGCGGTGGAACGCGAGATTCTGCCGGCGGATACCGGATTTTCGCGGCGCAACTACGCGTTCGTAGCCGACCGTCGGCACGACGTCTTCCTTTCGGTGGTGTTGAGTGGTCGGGATCGGAGC
>JANPIT010000374.1:0-2444 GCA_031425115.1 Opitutaceae bacterium
GTGGTGGTGGGTTTTCACCACACGCGGATTATGTTTGCCCTACCGCGGGCTAATGTGCGCGCCTCCCCGCTGGGGTTGGGGTACAAGCCGCTCCACCTTGAAACGGACGGACGGGCGGGCCGCCCGTCCCTACCTCAAGCGCCGCGGCTCCACGCGACGCTTACTTCAGTGCTGCGGCGATGCGCGTGAGCGCGGTCTCGACGTTTTCGCGTGAATTGAAAGCGCTGATACGGACGTGGCCTTCGCCGCATTTGCCGAAGCCGGCTCCGGGCGTGCAGACGACCTGTGCCTTGTTCAGCAGCGTGTCGAAAAACTCCCACGAGTCGCGGCCGGTGTTCACCCAGATGTAGGGAGCGTTGTCGCCGCCGATGCAGGTGAAGCCGAGCTTCGTCATCGCCTCGCGGATGAGCTTGGCGTTCGCCAGGTAGAAGTTGATCAGCTCGCTCGTCTGATTCTTGCCGGCATCGGTGTAGATCGCGGCGGCGGCCTTCTGGATGGGATATGCGACGCCGTTGAACTTGGTCGAGTGGCGGCGATTCCACAGCGCGTGGACGGGGTGAGCGTTGCCCGCGGCGTCGTAGGCCATGACGGACTTCGGGACGACGAGATAGGCGCAGCGAGTGCCGGTGAAGCCGGCGGTCTTGGAAAAGCTGCGGAACTCCAGGGCGACGTCGCGCGCGCCCTCGATCTCGTAGATCGAGTGGGGGATCGCGGGATCGCGGATGTAAGCTTCGTAGGCGGAGTCGAACAAGATGACGGCCTTGTGCTTCTTCGCATATTCGACCCAGGCGGTGAGCTGCGCCTTGGTGGCGACGGCGCCGGTCGGGTTGTTCGGGAAGCAGAGGTAGATGAGATCGGTCGCGACATCGGGCACGGACGGCACGTAGCGGTTGGCGGGCGTGCTCTCCAGGTAGGTGACACCCTGATACCGGCCGTCGACGTTGGCGCCGGTGCGGCCGGCCATCACGTTGGTGTCGACGTAGACGGGATAAACGGGGTCGGGAATCGCGAGGCGGATATCGCCGGCGAAAATTTCCTGGATGTTGCCGCAGTCGCACTTCGAGCCGTCGGAGATGAAAATCTCGTCGGCCTCGATCTTGCAGCCGCGGGCGGCGTAGTCGTGCTGCGCGATGGCATCACGGAGAAACGCGTAGCCCTGCTCGGGGCCGTAGCCTTTGAAGGTCGCGCGCTGCGCCATCTCGTTGGTCGCCGCATGGAGGGCCTCGACGCACACGGGCGGCAGCGGCTCGGTGACGTCACCGATGCCAAGCCGGATGACGGGCTTCGACGGGTTGGCGGCGACGTAGGCGTTTACGCGCTTGGCGATGTCACTGAAAAGGTAGGACGCCTTGAGCTTGGTGTAGTTTTCGTTGATGCGAATCATGACGTGTGAAAAGGGAGGGAAAGGCGCGACGGGGCGGGCGAAAAACTTGAACAAACCGGCGGGCTCGGGTTTGTTCAAGCCCGACGTTTCCCCTTCAACCCGCCGGGCTTCATGCAAAAAATCGAATCGGTGGCAGAGATGCGGTCGCTGGCCGCGCAGTTTAATCAAGCAGGCAAGTCCATCGCACTGGTGCCGACGAGCGGTGCATTGCACGCCGGGCATGCGGCGTTGATCGCGCTCGCGGCTTCGCGGGGGGATGTCGTGGTCGTGGTGCTTTTTGCCAATCCGCTCGCGTTCGGCCCGAGCGAAAATTTTGCCCGCTACCCGCGCAGCCCCGATGCGGATCTCAAGCTGTGCGAGGAGTTGCAGGTGGATGTGGTGTTCATCCCGACGCCGGAGGAGATGTATCCGCGCGGGCATTCGAGCTACGTGTTTGAAGAGGCCGTGAGCAAGCCGCTGTGCGGTCAATCGCGGCCGACGCATTTTCGCGGGGTGACCACGGGGATCGCGAAGCTCTTGAATATCGTGCGGCCGACGACGCTCGTGCTGGGGCAGCGCGACGCGCAGCAAGTCGCAGTCGTGCGAAAAATGATCACGGATCTGTGCTTTGGCGTCGAGGTGGTGGTCGCGCCGATTGTGCGCGAAACCGACGGGCTGGCGGTGACCGTCCGCAATCGCGACCTCACGGCCCGGCAACGGCAGGAGTCCATTTCCATCCCGGCGGCCTTGGAGCGCGCCAAGGAAATGGTCGCCCAAGGCGTGCGCAGCACCGACCGCGTGATTGCTGAAGTCACCCATCTCCTCGGGGAGCGTCGGATGCTGCGGGTGATTTATGTTTCGATGGTGGACCCGGTGACGATGGAGCCGATGCGCGAAATCGTCCCGGGCCGCACCCTGCTCACGATTGCGGCGTGGGTCGAAGAGGTGCGGGTGATCGATAACGTGGTGCTGTGAAGGTGGACCGTGCGCGCCGCGCGCGGGGGTTTGTGTGTTGGTCGGAAAGCCGCGCGCCGAGCGCACCGCCCACCACCGAGCGCGCGGCCTACCACGGAGGGTGCTT
>JANPIT010000375.1:0-2579 GCA_031425115.1 Opitutaceae bacterium
CGCACGTTCAACTTCATGGCCGGCTACAAGGCACAGGCGAATCTGCCGTTCGTGGGCGCATACATCGCCCAGGAGCGCGGCTACTTTGCCGTGCAGGGACTGAACGTCGAGATCACGCACTCGTCGGGCCAGGGCGAGCACCTCAAGCTCCTCCTGCAAGGATCCATCGACGTGACCACGGCAGACGCCTCATTGGCTGCGCGCTCGACGCCGAGTAGATGCGAACCCAACGACGATGCGGCGATGTGAGCACCCGGCTTGATCGAGGCTGCGCGCAGATCGCACGCGATTTTCCAGGCTCGATTTCGCAGCTCGGAATGCGCCGTCACGATGTCGAGGACTGACGCCCTGATTTCTTCGATCCGCGCGGCGATGGCGTCGGCTTCCGCGCTCCATTGTGCAACGCGCCCGGCACGGTAACGTTTGATGGGGCCGAAGCGGCGCATGATTAGGAGCGGGTTCACGTCGGGAATCAGAAACCAACTTCTTCGAGGTCCGCGGCGTGCTTCAGCTCGAATTCCGACAGGTCCGCCCGGCACCTCGCGCCGATGGCCTCGGCGTCGGTCAGGAGCCGTTCAATCTCGGCAGCGGCGATCTTGTTTCGCGCTACCAGCGCCGTGCCCTCGGCGATGTTGAACATACTCATATTCTGCGAAACAGAGATCGCGCGAGAAAGTCGGCTCTCAGCTTGTGCGAGATGCCTCGCGATCCGTGCCTTTTTGGATTGCAGATCGTAAATTTGCGTTTGCACAGCGGCAACTTTCCCCCGCAGAGAGACGCGCTGAGTGATTAGCTTTATAGATTCGCTCTGAGCCTTGCTCAGCCGATTCGTGGCTTCGGTCGCCGCTTTGACTGCGGCCTCTTTTGCTCGGACGAGATCGGATTCGGGACCGAAGAACTGAACGATAGCGCGCGGCGCAACCCTGGGTTGGTTCCGGTCGGTGACAACGGTTGTGATTGATTCCTTGAGCGATTGCTCCTTGCCGGCTTTGACACGAGCAAGCGCCTCAAAGATCGGCTCAAGCGGAGCCTCCAATGCGCCGCGGCCAAATAACTGGGACATCGGAATCCCCTGCTCCTTCCAATCGTGGGGGAGCGGCCTCGCGTCGCCAATGGCGCGATAATACGGATCGGCGTCGGCATTATACCGCGGAGTGCCCCGATGCCATTTATTCGCGGCAGATGGAGGCTCGATGGTTTCGGGCTTTTTCATCGTAGTTGAAAGGTGGTTACAGAAGGTTGTTTTTCTCGCGCAGCGCGCTCGCCTGGGCGACAAGTTGGCCGAGTTTCACGGGGTCTTTCTCCTTCGCGATTTGCGCGCGGATTTCGTCGAGTGCGCCGAGCGAGGCCGCGTCTGCCACGCCCTCGGCAGTGATGGGCGCGACGGCGACGCCAACCTTGGCGCATTGAGCCGTTGCTATCTGCGTCGCGGTTTGGGCGTTCGCCTTCAGCGTCGAAATCTCCGCGGATTGGTTTGCAATCAGCTGAGTGACTGAACCCAGCGCGGCGATTTGATCGGTGATGGTCGCGTTTGGTTTGCCGGTTACGGCTAAGACGAGGGCATTTAGCAACTCGTCGCGAGATTCGATAGGATTCATGAGTGTATAAGCGGAGTGGTTACGAGAGCGTTTAAACGGGCCGAGCGGCAGAAAGTGCGTCGAGTTCACGCCATGCCGAAAGCTGATCGCCGATGACATCGACAAGGCCCGCGGATTGAGCGGATCGTCCGAGCATGACTTGACCTCGCATCGCATCGGGGTTGACGCGTCGGCGGGCCGTGGTGACTGCGCCCTTAAAGAGGCCAAAAATTTCGTCTACGCGCGCCTGCATGTGGGCAAGCTGCTCGTCATTGAGCGAGGTGCCGGGATGGCCCATGCCCTTGAACGTGCCGCCTGTATTCTTGACGACGTTGACCTTCACACCCGCGGCGGCGTGCTGCGCCGACGTGTCGCGCCAAGGGACATAGACGCCGATGCTCCCTACGTTGGCGGACGGACTCGCAACGATCATGGTCGCCTGACTTCCGAGCCAATATGCGGCGCTCGCCATCATGCCGTCCGTGAACGCGACGACTGGCTTCGCCTTCGCGGCCTGGGCGATGAGGTTCGCCGCTTCCGGGATGCCCGTGACCGTGCCGCCGGGTGAATCGACGGAAAGGAAAATACCGCGCACCGCCGGGTTTCGCGTCGCCTCGGAGAGGTTGGCCGTGATGTCCCCTAGATCGCTCGCGCCGAAAATCAGTTTCTCGATGAGGCCGGGACTACGCATCAACATCCCTTCAACTTTGATCGTCGCAATGCCGTCGCTTACATCCATGCGCGCACGGTCCGCGGCTTGCTTTGCCAACTGGTCGAACATGCCGGCGAACTCGCTGGCGGAAACGCGTTCGAGCGCCGCAACTAGGCCGGTGTGTGCCTCGGCCGTGACGAGCCACGGTTCCGAGTGCAGGCGGGCGAGGACCGCGGCGAGATTGTAGGACGCGGAGGACATCAGGCTTGCGGCGTCGGCTGGTCGATTGCGTCGAGCTGCCCGGCCGCGAGGAGACGGTCTGCCTCGATACGGGTCAGGACGTGCAGCGG
>JANPIT010000376.1:0-11587 GCA_031425115.1 Opitutaceae bacterium
GCGACCGTCCCAACAAAACGCGAGGGCCTCACCGAACAGGAAAACATCGACGTCGCCTTCCGCGTGCTTGCGGACCACGCGCGTTGCGTGAGTTGTGCGATCGCCGACGGAATTCTCCCCGGCAACGAAGGCCGCAACTACGTTATCCGCCGCATCCTTCGCCGCGGCATTCTTTACGGCAAGAAGCTGGGCCTGCAGACCGGCTTTTTCGAGCAGCTCGTCGGCCCGGTCGTCGAATCACTGGGCGGCGTATTCGCGGAGTTGCTACAACAGCAAGACATGGTTCGCCGCGTGATCCGCAGCGAGGAAGAGAGCTTCGGGCGCACGCTGGATCGCGGCCTGCAGATCTTCAACAAGGCCGCCGCGACGAACGCCATCAGTGGCGCGACAGCGTTCGAGCTCTACGATACCTACGGTTTCCCGCTGGACATGACGCAGCTGCTCGCCACCGAGCGTGGCATCACCGTGGATACGGCCGACTTTGAGCGACTGATGGATGAACAGCGCAAACGCGGCCAAGCCTCGACCAAGAAGACGGTCGTGGTCGCCGCGACGGAAGGTGACACGGCAGCGACCTACGAGGCCTCCATCTTCACCGGCTACGTCATCGATACCGCGAAACCGGTCGCGGCGATCGTCACCGATGTCGTCCGCAGTGAGAAGGACGTGTTTCTCGTGTTCGATCGGACTCCCTTCTACGCAGAAATGGGCGGCCAGGTCGGTGATACCGGCACGGCCGTCGTAGCGGGTCAGACGCTGACCATTGTCGACACCGTGAAGGACAAGGCTGGCCGCCATCTCCACCAGATCGACCCGGCGCTCAATCTCACCGGCGCGGCGCTCGATCTCAAAACCAGCGCGGCGCAACTCACGATCGACCTCGCGCGCCGTCGCGCGGTTTCGCGGCATCACTCCGCCGCGCATCTCATCCACTGGGCGCTGCGCAAGACCCTCGGCGCACATGTGCGCCAGGCCGGCACCTCGAAGACGCCAGAACGGATGCGTTTCGATTTTTCGCACTTCGAAGCGATGACCAGTGAGCAAATCCGCGAGATCGAGCGGATGGTAAACGAGCGGGTCATCGACAACGCTCGTGTCGACTCCTACGAAACCGACTTCGACAAGAAACCCGAGGGCACCCTCGCCTTCTTCGGCGACAAATACGGCAAGGTCGTTCGCGTCGTCGATATCGGTGGCTACAGCCGCGAGCTCTGCGGCGGCACCCACGTCACCACGACCGGCGAAATCGGCCTGATCAAGATCGTCGCCGAGATGGCGATCGCCGCGGGCACGCGACGCATCGAGGCCGTCGCCGGGCAGTCCGCCTTCGAGTTTATGGCCCAACGCGAGGCCGCGTTCGCCGCCGTGAATGCCAAACTCAATTCCGGCGCACACGACGTAGCGCAAAAACTCGACGCGCTGCTCGCTCACCAGAAAGAGCTCGAGAAGAAACTCAAAGTCTACGCGGACAAAGCGGCCGCCGGGCTCGCCGAAGAACTCGCCGCCAAAGCCGAGACGCGCGACGGCCTCAAATTCGTTTCGGCCCTCGTCGTTTCAGAGAATCAGGAATCCCTCCGCTCGCTCGGTTCCCAAGTGCTCAACAAACTCGGCGAAGGTAGCGTGACACTCGGCGCCGCTCTCGGCGATCGGGCGAGTCTCGTGGTGTTTTGCTCCCCCGCCGCGATCAAAGCGGGCCATCAGGCCGGCAAGATCGTGGGCGAGCTTTCCGCCAAGATCGGCGGCAAGGGTGGCGGCAAGCCCGACTTCGCCATGGGCGGCGGCAAGGACGTCGCGAAACTGGCCGAGATGCTCAAGGCGTAGTCGGACCAAGCGATCATGCCATATGGCAGTGGAATCACTGCCATTTGGCAAAACGTGCTTGTGAAAAGGAGCCGGGGGCGTTAGGTTTTTGGGATGAAGCCGCGGAAACTGAAATCCGTCACTTATCCTGAGACTCAGGATAATGCCGCCATGGCGCAGCGCGTGGAGGAAGGATTGCCGGTCGTGGATATCGTCCAGTTTGGCCGGAAGGCAGGGTTCACGACGGAAGAGTTGGCGCGCTTGATCCAGATCCCGCCCCGCACCTATGCCCGGCGCGTGGCCAACAACGGCCGGCTAAAAGTCACCGAAGGCGAGCGCGCAGTGCGCATCATGCGATTGTTCGATCAGGCGAGGAGGGTCTTCGGCACGGATGAAAACACGCGGCGTTGGTTCAACGCGCGCATCCTCGCGCTCGGGCGGAGGACGCCGCTCGAATATGCTCAGACCGAGCCGGGCGCGCGCGAGGTCGAAGCAATCATCGGCCGAATCGAGCACGGCGTGTATTCGTGAGTTCGTTGGTCGTGTGGCGCCTATGTTCCGCCAAGTATGCGGACACCGCCTACAGTGGCGAGGGAGCGAGACTTTTCGGTGGCCGTTGGTCGCCACCCGGAATCGCGGTCACCTATACCTCCGAATCACGCGCCCTCGCGATGTTGGAGGTGCTGGCAAACGCCGACGAACCGGAAACGCTCTTCGACGTCGCGTGGGTGCTCGTGCCCGCGGAGTTCCCCGCCGACCTCGTGGCGAAGCCCGCGCGCTATCCGGCGAGTTGGCGGCAGTTTCCTCACAGTCGGGAGACGCAGCTCTTCGGCGGAGAATGGGCGCGCCAGCAGCAGCACGCGGCGCTGCGCATTCCCAGCGCGGTCGTGCCGGGAGAGTTTAACTACCTGCTCAATCCCACGCATCCCGACTTCAAGCGCGTCAAGATCGGCACGGCCGAGCCCTTCAGTTTCGACGCCCGCCTCGGCTGATTTCGCCCGGTTGAATTCTCGGCGTCGATTAAACAAAACAAAATCACTCCGGCCTCGGGGCGAGTTCGCTGATGAGCGGCACGAACCGCACCGGCCCCAGGTCTTCCTGGCGGACCACGCCGTCCAGGTTCTTTTTCACCAAGACGAGCCTTTGACGCTCATCGGTGACCGACCCGATCGGCGCAACCATCCGCCCGCCCCGCGCAAGCTGCGCCACAAGTGCGGCCGGCAAGGAGGATGGCGCCGCTGTGACGATGATCGCATCAAATGGCGCCGCTTCGGGCCACCCGCCCGCGCCGTCGCCCACCCGGAATTGGATCTGCTGATAGCCCAACTTCCGCAGGAGAGTCTTCGCCGCCGCCGCCAGGCACGCCAGCCGTTCGATCGAGAACACCTCTCCCGCGAGCTCGGCGAGGATGGCGGTCTGGTAGCCTGAACCCGTGCCCACTTCTAGCACGCGGCTTTGCCGTTTCAGCTGCAACGTCGCGGTCATGAGCGCGACGAGCGACGGCTGCGAAATCGTTTGGCCGCAGCCGATGGGCAACGGCGTATCCTCGGCGACGTGACGGCGTTGCTCCGCAGGTAGAAACAACTCACGCCGCACTCGTTTAAAAGCACGCTCGACCCTCAAGGGCTCTGGGGTCATCCGCGACATGAGCCGGATTGACCGCGGGAGTTGGCCGTGGACCTAAAATACTCACGGATGTAGCAACTCACCCACCGTCTTCAGCCGCACGTCGGCGTTGCAATCGGTGTCAGTTTATCCAAATGAAATTCCCCCATGTCCGCTGACCTGCGACCCATCATCGACGAAATCGCGGCTCGGGCGGATGACTTCCTGACGGGTGCCCGCGACCGCACCCATGGCCGCGCGGGTATTGAAGAAGTGATCACGATGGATTATCCCACCCTCTCTCACCAGGACCGCGCGATGGTCGTCACCGGCGTGATGGGCGTGCTCGAGGACGAGGACTTCTTCGGCACGGAGTATGTCGGAGATCCTTTCGCCGACACGGAGGAGGACGACGACTAGTCGTCCGGGTCGCCGGCACTTGCGGCGAGCTCCGGGATCACTCACGGTGCTGGGGCATGCTTCCGGTTGTCGCTGCTCCCGCTTCGCTCTTCGCTTTGCTCGCGTTCAATGCGAGCAACCAACTTGCCGTGCGCCGGCTTGGCTCGAAACTCGGCCTCGCGTTCACGGGCAGCGACCTGCCCATGGCGACGGCGCGACTCGAGTCGTCCTTCGCCCAGCACACGCCCCCGGCGGAGTATTTTTCCACGACGGCGGGCGGGCGCAGTTATCGCGTCTGCTTCGCGCAGGTCGCCGGCACGCCCGCCGACTCCGAGATCGTTTTCCTCTCGCTCGAGACGCTGGCGGCGCAACCTGCCGCACTCGCACCGTCGCTGGCCACGCTGTTGAGCGAACTCGAGCCGCACCTCGTTGAGATTCCTTATCTCCACCTCGGCGAAAACGATTTCATCTATAAATTTCGCCCCGCCCAGGAGCGCAACACCGCGATCTATGCGCAGGACGCCGCGGCGGGTGCGCTTTACCAATCGCAGCTCTGCGCCGCGATCAAAACCCTCGCCCGCCAGCACGAACGCACCGCCGCCGCGCCCGTCACGCTGGATTTCGGCGCCGTCCGCTACGTCATACCGAGCCATTTCGGTTTTTGTTTGGGGGTGAAAAACGCGATCGAGCGCGCCTATGAGACGCTCGCGGAGAATCCTGGCCGCCGAGTATTCATGTTGTCGGAGTTGATCCACAACCCGTTCGTGAACGAGGATCTCTTGCGGCGCGGACTGCGGTATCTGCAGACCGACAAGGGAGCGCCTTACACCGTCGAAGGCGCCGTCGCCACCGGGACTACGGGAGAGCGGGTGCTGTGGGACACGCTTACGCCGGAGGATATCGTGATCATCCCTGCCTTCGGCGCGACGGACGATGACAAGCGCCGTCTCGTGCGAAAAGGCATCGCCGTCGCGCACTACGATGCGACGTGCATGCTGGTGGAAAAGGTCTGGAAGGCCGCGCGCGCCTACGGTCGCGAAGGCTATTCCGTCATCATTCACGGCAAGCACGAGCACGAGGAGACGAAGGCGACGTTCTCCAACACGCGTCGCTTCGCCCCGGCCGTCATCGTGCGCAATCTGGCAGAGGCCCAGCAACTCGGCGAAATCATCGCGAGCGACGACGCCGCGGTGCACGCGCGTTTCTACGAACTCTTTGCCGGCCGATATACTCCGGGCTTCGACGTCGCGCGGCACCTCGAGCGTATCGCCGTGGTGAACCAGACCACACTCTTGATGAATGAAACGCTCGCGATTCTCGAGCACCTGCGCGGCGTCTATCGCGCGAAATTCGGTGACGACCAACGCGTGGGGGGCAGCGGCCGGCGCGACACCCTTTGTTATGCGACCCAGGTGAATCAGGATGCCTTGCGGCGTGCGCTGGCCGAGCCGCTCGACGCGGCCTTCGTCATCGGCGGAAAAAATTCCTCCAACACCTACCAGCTTTTCCACCTGTGCGAGCAACGTCTTGGGGCGAAAGCCTATTTCATTCAATCGGAGGCGAATATTCTCTCGTCCGCTGCGGTTGATCACTACGTCTACGTGAGCGGCGGCCCAGGTGAGAAGGCTCGACGCGCCCTCTGGCCGAGTGACGCGGCGCTGCCGGGTCCCAGGCGCGTGCTCATTACCGGGGGCGCCAGTTGCCCCGATGGAATCATTCAACAGGTGATCGCGCGGATAAACGCGTTCTTCCCCGCCGCGAATCTACGCAGCATCGCGGACGTCTTGCGAGATCTCGAGTGCGGGGCGTAGGCCGATTAAGGAAGCCCTAAACAAACCAAAAGTGGAAATCAGGAACTCAGAAAAAGGCGTGATAGCCGAGTGCAGGCTCCGTTCCGCGACGCTTCTTTCTAATTTCCTGATTTCCTGAGTTCCACATTAGTTCTGCGGCTTTTTTGAGGCTCCTCAACTGAGCCCGCGCGCAGCGCAAAATTCCTGGAGGTCAGTTGCGAGCGGCGCGGTGAACACATGCTCCAACCCCGCGGTGCGCAGATCGATCTCGGCGCAATGCAGCGCCTGGCGCGGGAGGTGCAAGCGCGCGGCCAGCGCCTCGGTCCAGCCGTGGTCGATAAAGTCCAGGTAGAGCCGCGCGTCGGGTCCGTAGATTTTATCGCCGACCAGCGCGTGACCCAACCATTGCGCGTGCGCGCGAATCTGATGCTTGCGGCCGGTTTCCGTCACCACTTGCGCGAACGTGAAACCGTTTCGAACCAACAACGGCGTGAAATGCGAGACCGCGCGCTGTGCCCCGGGCGAGTCGGCGTCGACGACAGCCGATTTTATGAACACCGGACTACTGAGGTCGTCACCCAGCGGCTGATTCACGGTCACGGGCCCAGCGAGTTCTCCCGTCAGGATGGCGTGATAGGATTTCCCAATTTTCCGCTGCTGCATCGCCACCTGGAGTTTGCTGGCCATCGCGGCATCTTTCGCGAGCACCACGACTCCGCTGGTTTCGCGATCGAGTCGGAATACGAGATGAACAGTCGGCAGCTGCGTGTATTCCCGGAGTGCGCCGACCAAGCTGGACCACGGACCCGCTTTGGAGGGATGACAGACCACGTCGCCGGGCTTATTGACGACGAGGAGCCGGGCATCTTCGTAAACGATCCACGCGGGCACTTCCGTCGGCGCGATCATACGCACCGGGCCGGGCAGCCTCGCCCGCCGCGGCCAGGCACAGGCGCGCTGCGAGAAATCGTCATCGGGCAATGGTCCGGACGGCGGGATGATATTCTCTGCACCGCTCACCGCGCGTCCTTGCGCGGGCGCAGTCGCTGGAGAATGACGCCGCTGATGCGTGCCGCGAGCGCCTTGGGCGCGAGCCCGCCGACAAACGTCATGACTTTATTTTTCCACCCCGTCACCACGTGTGAGCGGCGGGAACCCAGGGCGCGAAAAGCGATCGTCGCGACCTCCTCGCTCGACATGGCAAACGGCGCGCGGTCCGCGCCGACCGCGCCTGCCTGCTGGAAAAAATCAGTGCGCGTCGTGCCCGGGCAGATAGCGAGCGCGCGGACCTTGCTGCCGCGCATCTCCTCGTTGAGCGCGATCGTCCAGTTCAGCACGAAGGCCTTCGTGGCGCCATAGGTGGCAGCGTAGGCCGTCGGTTGAAACGCCACCGTCGACGCGATGTTCATGATCACGCCGCCGCGCGCCTGGAGCAGCGGAAGAAACAGCCCGGTGAGGTGCACGACCGCGCGCACGTTGAGGTCGATCATCGCCAGTTCGCGCGGGAGATCCGGCTCAGGAAAACGCCCGAACGCGCCAATCCCGCTGTTATTGATGAGGAGGATTTCACCCGTGGGAACGCGGCTCGCGAGGAATGCGGTGACGGCCGCGGCCGCGCGTTCGAGATCGGGCGCACGGGACAGATCGCACGCGAAATGGTTCAAATTTTTCGGCGCGATTCCGGAAATTTTTGTCGTCACATCCCGACGTGAGAGATTGCAAAAAATTAAATCCGGTTTCAACGTCTCCCCCAGCTGAATGAATGATTTTCCAATACCGGAAGATCCGCCCGTCAGGATGACGGTCGAGAAAGGTCGGAGCACTTCGCTTAGCGAGGACACGATCGGCGACAAAGACACGGAAGACTTTCTTCGCAAGGCTGGGTTGCGTCCCGGCTTTGCGTCACCCGCAACCACACGCAGAAACATGAACAGCCAAAACAACCACGAAGTAATCGTCTCTGGCATCCATCTAGACCTGACGCCGTCGCTCAAGACGTTCGTTCAGGAGAAGGCCGAGCGATTGTTTCGCCACGAGGAGCGCATCATGCGGCTTCGCGTGGAATTGGAGTGCGATCGCAACCCAGCGATCGGCATGCAGTTCACCGCCAAGGGCCACATTCAGATCACGGGCCCCGATATGAATGCGTCCGTCAAAGCCGATGAGTGCCACAAGGCCATCGCCATGCTCATCGACAAGCTCGACCGCATGCTGCAACGACGCCATCAGCTCCACCGCGTAAAGCGCAATCATCCGCACGCCGTCGAATTCGATGCGGAGATTCCCAAAGCGTTTGCCTGAGTGGCGCGCAAAACTCTTTTCTGCCAGATCACCCGCCGGTTCGCCGGCGGGTTTTTTATTGCGGAGCATCCGGCATATCGTGCTCGTGCTCTTGCTCGTAATCTTGCTCGATTCCGAGCCGAGGATTCCGAGCAAGAGTAAGAGCACGAGCACGACGAACTGCATCCCTTTCTGATTCAATTTCCCTGCTCCCATGGCCCACTCACCCGCTGCCAACCGCTACGATCACCCCGCCCTCTATCGTCGTTGCGGTCGCAGCGGCATCAAACTACCCGCCATATCGCTCGGTCTCTGGCACAACTTCGGCAGCGTTGACCCCTATGACAATAGCCGCGCACTGATTCTGCGCGCGTTCGATCTCGGCATAACTCACTTCGATCTCGCGAATAATTACGGCCCGCCGCCCGGCTCGGCCGAGGAGACTTTTGGCCGCGTGCTACAAACCGACCTCGCCGCGCATCGCGATGAAATGATCATCTCCACGAAAGCCGGCTACACGATGTGGGACGGCCCCTACGGCGACTGGGGCTCCCGGAAATATCTTCTCAGCTCGCTCGATCAAAGCCTCCACCGGATGCGATTGAACCACGTCGATATTTTCTACTCGCATCGACCTGACCCGGAAACGCCGCTCGAAGAGACCATGGGTGCACTCGCGCATGCCGTGCGCTCGGGGAAAGCACTCTATGTCGGCCTTTCCAACTACAACGCCGAACAGACGACGCGCGCCGCAAAACTTCTGCGCGACCTCGGCACGCCTTGCCTGATTCATCAGCCGAAATTCAACCTGTTCGAACGGTGGATCGAACGGGGGCTCACCACGGTGCTGCTTAACGAGGGAATTGGCGGGATCGCATTCTGCCCACTCGCACAGGGAGTGCTCACCAATCGGTATCTGGGCGGAATACCCGCCGATTCACGGGCAGGACACGATCCGCGCTTCCTCAAACCGGAGCATATTACCGAGGAGAAACGGGGGAAACTTCGCCAGCTCGAGGCGTTGGCGCGCGCGCGGGGTGAGTCGCTCGCGCAACTCTCGCTCGCGTGGGTGCTGCACAATCCCGCCATCACCTCTGCCCTGATTGGCGCGAGCAAGGTGACCCAGATCGAGGAAAACCTGGCCGCGCTGCGCAACCTGGCATTCTCCGCGACCGAGCTCGCGACGATCGACAAGATCGTGGGCGGCTAGCCAGCGATCTCCCGCTCACAGAGCGGCCGCCGCCCAACTGGGCACCTCAAACTTGCGGCCGTGGAGGTGATCGCGCATCGCCGCCTGCATCCAAGGGCGGGTCGCGGAACTGTCGTTCACCTGAATGAACGTTTTGCCGCCCTCCTGCTCCACGGTGTAGTTCGCGATCGTAACGCCGATGGGGCTGACCTCGCCGATCAGCTGGCAAACGACGTCGATGCGACGGCGCTTGGAGTCGATCGTGAGCTCGCCCACCTGTCCGTAGTTTTTGATCCGTTCGTTGACGAACGCCTTCGCGGCCTTGCTCGTCATTAGGTCTTTGGCAGCAGAGAACATGGAGTTAACAGACCGGCAAATTGCATGCCGGTGGCCACGAATTGCAAAGTCCGTTCGTGCCGGCCGCGAACCAGGACCCGGGAAAGTTGTCCGGAAGGGATACTCCCAGGTTCAACACAGACCCCGACTTAGGCTATGAAACTCAACACGACTCACCTCAAACGCTACAAAGAGATCGCCAGCCTATTCTGGAAATACGGCCGTTCCGATCTGGCGAAGCAGATGGGAGTGGACGAGGAGGATGCTGCGAAACAGGAGCGCGATGAGGCGCGCACCGACGATCCGAATGATCCGAAGCGCGAGCCCAAGGCGAAGAAGGATGGCGTCACTCCCGACCAGCTCGTGGATGACCTCGAGGCCATGGGCCCCACCTATGTGAAGCTTGGTCAGGTGCTCGCCGGTCGCCCTGACCTGATGCCGGACGTCTACCGCACAGCGCTCGCGCGTCTGCAGGACAACGTGAAGCCATTTTCCTACGAGGAAGTGGAGAAGATCGTCGAAGAAGAGTTGGGCGTCCGCATTTCCAAAGCGTTCTCGGAATTCGACCGCGAGCCAGTTGCAGCGGCGTCGCTCGGTCAGGTGCACCGCGCCAAGTTGCGCGATGGCCGCCCCGTCGTAGTGAAAGTGCAGCGCCCCGGCATCCGTCCCATTATTGCACAGGATTTCGAGGTTTTAACGGAGCTCGCCACCACGGTCGATTCACACACCAAGCTCGGCCGCCGCTACCGTTTCAAGACGATGATCGAGGAGATGCACCTCACGATCCAGAGCGAGCTGAACTACGAACGCGAGGCGCAGAACTTGCTCACGGTGGGCGCGAACCTCGCGGAGTTCGTCCACATCCAGGTGCCCCAGCCGATCATGGATTTCACCACGCGGAGCGTGCTGACCATGGAGTTTGTCAGCGGCGTCAAGGTCACGAAGCTTCCGCCACTCGCCCGCCTCGAAGTCGATGGCGCCATGCTGTGCGAAGAGCTCTTCCGCGCCTATCTCAAGCAGGTGCTGGTGGATGGCGTGTTCCATGCCGATCCTCACCCGGGAAACATTTTTCTCACCGACGAACACCGCATCGCGCTGCTGGACCTCGGCATGGTTGGCCACACGGCACCGCAGATGCAGGAAAATCTGCTAAAGCTCCTGCTTGCGATCAGTGACAGCGACGGCGATGCCGTAGCCGAATTAGTGATACGCATTGGCGAGAAGAACGAGGAATTCAACGCGGCCGAATTCCGCCGCAAAATCAACCAGCTGATCGCGCAAACCAGGGACCAGGGACTCGCTCAAATCAAAGTGGGCCAATCCATCCTCGAGGTCACGAAATACGCCGCCGAGAATGGTCTCTACGTGCCCGGCGAACTCACCCTCCTCGGCAAGACGCTGCTGCAGCTCGACGAAATCGGCCGCATCCTCGCTCCCGAGTGGGATCCCAATGCATCGGTCCGCCGCAACGTCGACGAGTTCATGACGCAGCGGCTGAAGAAGGACATCAGCAAGGGCAACGTCCTCAGCTCCGTCTTGGAAATGAAGGGCTTCGTCGGTGGGCTGCCCAACCGTCTTAACCGGATCATGGACCTGGTGGTAAACAACGAGATCGAGGTGAAAGTGAAATCGGTCGACGCCAAAGTCGTGATGGACGGCATGCAGAAAATAGCCAACCGCATCACGACGGGCCTAATCCTCGCCGCGCTCATCATTGGCGCGTCGCTGCTGATGCGCGTGCAAACCGATTTTCAGCTCTGGGGCTACCCAGGCCTCGCCATGCTCTGCTTCATCGCCGCGACGGCGGGCGGATTCTGGCTGGTCCTGAATATTTTCATCCAGGACTACAAAGATAAGAAGAAGATCAAACGTAAGTAGCCGGAACCGAGTTGCAGTAGACCGTAACTGCACGCGCCTGCCCCGTGACGCAGGCGTCTCGCCAGCGCGACGCTGACGCTTTTACGCCGGGAGTGGTTTACCTTTTGTCTCTGGCGCGAACCAGATCAGCACCATCCCGATGATGTAGACCAGGGTGATGACCGCGCCTGCCTGTTTATAGCTCCCGTGAAACGTCGTCTGCATCAAGGCGCCCATCTGCAGTGCACCGACCGCCGCTAGAATACGGCCCGCATTAAACGAGAGGCCCTGGCCCGTCGCCCGCACGCGCGTGGGAAAGAGCTCCGGTAGA
>JANPIT010000377.1:0-7323 GCA_031425115.1 Opitutaceae bacterium
CTGGTTTGGCGGCACCGCGCTGCTTTTCATCACGCTGATTTTTCCCATCCAATTCGAACGCCAGTGGATCACGCTCAGTTGGGCGCTGGAAGGCGCCGCGTTGCTCTGGCTGTTCCACCACATCCCGCATCCCGCGCTGCGCGCCACGGGCGTCGCCCTGCTGGTGATCGCGTTTGCCCGGCTGGCGCTGAATCCCGCCGTGCTGGCGTATCACGCGCGCGGAGACACGCCAATTTTGAATTGGTATCTCTACAGCTACGGGACCGTCATCGCCGCGCTCTTCACCGGCGTGCGATTGCTCGGCCGTTCCGCTGACACCCCGGACGCCAACGCGGCAAGCCGCGGCCCGCTCCTTATCTTCGGCCTAAACGCCCGCGCGGTGCTCGGCGCCCTCGGCACCGTGCTCGCCTTTCTGCTCCTCAATCTCGAGATCGCGGATTTCTTCGCCGCTCCGGGCGCCCGCGTTCTCACCTTCGAGTTCTCCGGCCATTTCGGCCGCGACATGTCTTACACCATCGGCTGGGCCCTCTTCGCCCTCGGTCTGCTGTTGATCAGCTTCGGGAAAAAACTCCGCGCCGGTCGCTATGCCGCCATCGCGTTGCTGGTCGTGGCGCTCCTCAAACTTTTCTTCCACGACCTCGCGCGACTCGAAGCGCTTTATCGGATCGCCGCATTGTTCGCGGTCGCGGTCATCGCGATCGTGGCCTCATTCGCCTACCAGCGTTTCATGCCCGGCGATTCGAAACCGGACGAACGCGGCCCTGGTTGAGCGACTACGCGGGGCTCCGCGTGGATCAACGCACCGCCTGCACCACCACCGTCTGCTTGAACGGCGACGACGCGAGCGTCACCACGTGCGCGTTTACCGTGCGATACTGGAGCTTGCCGCCCACGACTACCCGCACGTCGAGGTTCAGCCCGCGACGCAGCACGGCGTCCTCGGCGTTGTATTCCAATTGAAATGGCACGGGCTCCATCGTGCCCGACGTCAGCCTCTGCGTGTGCGTCCCCAACACGCGCTCGATCCCCTGACCCGCCGGGGGCGTCGCCATCACGGGCAAATCCGTTTGCGTGGTTCGCATCGTGTCGTTGCCCGCCGGAGCGCTAACCAGTCGGACCACCACCTCCGCGCCCGCAGGCAAAGCGGTGCCGGCATCGATCGTGCCCGAGAGCACGCGGTTCGGATTGCCCGCCCGCGAAACATCAAGGGAGCCGCAGCCGGAACCCAGTAGTAGCGAGGTCAGCACAGCGAGAAACGGGAGGCGCAGAAGTTTCATGGGGAAAGAGCGGGCGGGCCGCGACGGAGGGTTTCGGCGCGGAGATTGAATTGCGCGAGCAATTCCGTGTGCTCGCGCGCCTCGGCACCATTGACGTGCACGAGACCGCGGGCGAACGGCGGCTGCTCGCCCGGTTCATCCTGCCACTGGCCCCAGAGATAGCCCACCACCGCCGGGTGTCGAGCCGCGCGCTCCAAAGCCGTGCGGCCGCGGCGCAACATCCACTCCACCGAAGTCAGCCGCAACATGCGCGCCGCCACTGGCAGCTTCAAATGCTCCGGGGTCGTCCAGTTTACTTCGCCCGCGAAGACCGGATTCAGCCCCGCCCCCGGCGGCCCCGCCGTCGCCGCGGTGCTCTGCAACTCCCGCCAGTCCGGCATGGCGACATCAATTGCTGGATACGCGCACTCCGCCAGCACCGGCGCGCCTGCTGCCCCATCGAAACGACAGCCCAGCACGAGGTGATTCGCATCCGCCGCGCGCACCGCCGCGCTGGTCGTGGTAAAATACCGGCGCGCAAACTCGCGCGCCCAACGCGCCTCATCGCGCAAGTATCCGCGCGTGCTCAACCCTTTCTCGGCCCGCGTCAACTCGCGCACCACTTCCTTGTTCGCCAACGGCACCGCCCACGCGCGCGCGAGCGCTTCCAACCGCCCGCCATGCAACGCCAGCACAAACTCCCAGGCTGCGTGATACGCCGCGTAGCCCGGCTCCAGGCTCAGGCAAAGTTGCAGCAACGACGGTCGCGCCGCGAGCGACGGTGCGGCCCAGCCCAGCCGGCGGTCAGTCACCCACCCGATCAGTTCACGGCACTCCGCCAACGTCGCGCACACTCGTGCCGCGTGCTCGTTCGCCCGTCGCGGCCACTCGAGGTCGAACACATCGGGCAAGCGCAGCCCACTGCCCACGAGCACCGGGCCCGCCTCGCAAAATTCCACCGCCGCCATAAACGGCAAACCGTCCTCGCGCCCAATTTCCGAAAGCCCCACCGCATTGAAGCCCCAACGCCGCAACTGCGCCGCCGCGTCCGGTGCCGGCGCGCTGTCCGTGACATCGCCCGCTGCCCGCACGCCGTGGACCGCCCGCACGAAAACCTCCTGCCCCTCGGGATCGATCAGCCACCAACGGCCCGCGCCATCCTGCCGCACGCGGAAAAAGCCGTCGACGCCCCGCTCGGTGCCCGCGCGCAAACTTCCGGGCGCCAGCGTCGGAAGTCCGTCGGCGGGGGCCATGCGCGCCGCTTACTTGTCCTTCGACGCGCTCTTCTTGCCGCCGCCGGAGCCGGCACTGTTGCTGCCCGCCGTCAATATCGTGCCGGCGAGCACGCCGACCGCAAAGACCCCGAAAAAGATGAGCGCCGCCGACGCGTGGATGGGCGTCTTCGTCGTCGTGCCGGCCACCGGGAAGTGGAAGTCGATGACGTGCGTGTTGTTCATACCCACGTAGAGCATGACAAACAGGATGGCGAGGAGCGCGATGGTTTTGACGACAGCTTTGAGCATGGGCGGAGAACGGATGGACGAGGAGCTATAGCCCGCCCCGCAGCTCCGCAAACGGAAACGGGACGCACGTTCGCAATGCCCCGCCCGCCGCCGCTCCGCAACCCTCTCTCTCGTGCCCGTGATTCGTAATCGTGCTCTTGCTCCTGCTTGCGATCCCAGCCAAGCCCGCGCGTAAGGGCACAGGCTTGCGAGTCACGAGCAGGAGCACGAAGCACGAGCACGATCTCCCGAATCTCCCTCACCTCCAAATCACGCCCCCGCCCCTAGGTCCTCGGCCGCTTCGCGATCTCCGCCTTCCGCCAATCCCCAAAACGCAGTGACTCGCGAAAATAATCCGCGCGCCGCTCCTCTGCGCCATCCCCGGTCACCCGCAGCGCCGCCTGGTAAAATAAATCGCAGACCACCGCATCCGGCGCCGACACAAACTGTAGCCGCTCGCCAAGCTGGTAGTCGATGGCGCGGACGATTTCCGCCGCTTCACGCTGACCGACATGCGCGCTATCGATCACACTGTGCGTCTTCAGCCACGCGGGGTCGTCGCGCAGTTTCAGCTTCGCATGCAGGATCGCCGCGTGCAGCCACTCCGTGCCGGCGTGCGACCGCGGATTGCGATCGATGCCGCGCGCAATCCAGAGCGCCGCCTCTTCGAGTTTTCCCACGAGCTCGTAGGCCGTGCCGAGATTCGCTGCCGTCTCATAGACGCCCGGCCGCGCCGCTTCGAGCGCAACGAGCGTCTCGATTGCATCGGCATGGCGCCCCAGCCGAATCAACGCCACGGCGTAGTCGATCGTGTCGGGAAGGCCCGCCGCCTTGGCACGCTGCGCTTCGAACTCGCGCACATAAGCGACAAAAATTTCCTGCTGCTCGGCCGTCGTGGCGGATACCAGTGGCGGCACCACCGTGCCCGGGGCATCGACCACTGGTTTCGCGATCTCGGGCTTGATCAGGTTGAGCGCCGGAGTGGCGAACAACTCGTCGAGTTTCAACGGCGCCGGCCGTGGCGCGTCGATCTTCAGCGGCTTCGGCGGATCGAACCGATGGCCTTGGACACACGCGAGGGCCGTCGACGTCGCAACAAAAACCAGTCCAACCACGGGCAATACGGGGCGAAGCGATGAAGTGAACACGCGGGGCTTCATGACATAGGTAAGACGCGCAAGTGCCGCCAAAATTAGGACCACAATTTTAACCGCACTCCGCCTTGAACGCGCCGCCCGAATTCTGCGCCACAGGATCATCCCCTGCGCTACGCGGATTGCCACCGCCTCCGTCGGCCCCAAACCTTCCCCCGCATGTCCGACGCCGCCGCCCTGGATCTCGCCAATCCCCTCGCCCGTTTCCGGGCCGAATTTTATCTCCTCCCAGGCAAAATCTATCTCGACGGCAACTCGCTCGGCCTCCTCTCGCGCCGCAGTGAGGCCGCGTTGCTCCGCACGCTCGAGCAATGGCGCACTCTCGGCATCGACGGCTGGACCGAAGCCAATCCGCCGTGGCTCACGCTGGCGGAAACCGCCGCAGAAAAAATCGCGCCCTTGCTCGGCGCCACCGCAGACGAAGTCGCGATCACGGCGCAGACCACCTCCAACCTCCACCAACTGCTCGCCACGCTTTTCGACCCGGCTCATCCGACGCGACGCGTCATCGTCGGCGACACCGTCAATTTCGCGTCGGACATCTACGCGCTCCAAAGCCATCTCCGCCTCCGCGGGCTCGATCCGGCGACGCACCTGCGCCTCATCCCGTCGCGCGACGGTCGCATCCTGCGCCTCGACGACATCCTCGCCGCGTTCACCGACGACGTGCAGCTCGCCGTCCTGCCCGCGGTGGTCTTCACCAGCGGTCAGCTCCTCGACGTCGCCACGCTCACGCGCAAAGCCCACGACCGCGGAATCATCATCGGCTGGGATCTCTCGCATAGCATCGGCGCCGTGCCGCACCACCTCGACCGCGATGCGGTGGATTTCGCCTTTTGGTGCAATTACAAGTGGCTGAATGCCGGTCCCGGCGCGGCCGGCGGCCTGTATCTGAATCGTCAGCACGCACCGCGTGCGCCTGGCCTGGCCGGGTGGTGGGGCGTGCGCGCCGCGCGGCGCTTCGCGATGGCCGCCGGGCACGAACCCGCCGCCGGTGCCGCCGCCCTGCACATTGGCACTCCCTCCATGCTCGGCACCGCGCCCTTGCTCGGGTCGCTAGAGATGATCGAGGCAGCGGGCGGCGTCGCCGCATTGCGTGCGCAGTCGCTCGCGTTGACGGATTTTCTTTTCGCGCAAATCGAGCGACAGCTCCTTCCGCTGGGTTTCACGATCGTGACGCCGCGCAGTCCACTCGGTCGCGGCGGCCACGTCGCGGTGGCCCACCCCGACGCCTGGCAAATCTGCCAAGCCCTCAAGGCCGAGGGCGTCATACCGGACTTCCGCCAGCCGGACGTGATCCGCCTCGCGCCTTCGCCGCTCTACACCAGCTTCGCCGACTGCGAAACGGCTGTTGCACGGCTGAAGCAAATCATTGAGACGCGCGCCTTCGAGAAATTTTCCGTTAGCCCGAGCTTGGTGCCGTAGGGGGACGATTTTTGTTTTGGACAGGACCGACAGGAACGCCGAGACAGGAAGGGCAGGAAATGGAAAAGCATGTCGAACTCACCGAGAAGATTATCGGCTGTGCTTTCAAAGTGCAGCGAACGTTGGGTCCGGGATTTCTCGAGGCTGTCTATCAGCGTGCCTTAGCCGTTGAGCTGACCCGCGCCGGCCTCAAAGCCGAGTTGGAGGCACCGTTGAAGGTGATCTACGATGGATGCGTCGTCGGCGATTATTCAGCCGACATTCTCGTTGAGGCGAAGGTGGTCGTCGAATTGAAGGCCGTGCAGTCGCTCACGACCGCTCATGAAGTTCAGGTAGTTCACTACCTCACTGCAATCGGCATCGAAGTCGGACTCCTCATCAACTTCGGCGCCGCTACGCTTCAATTCAAACGCAAGCACCCCGATCGCAACGCACGTTACGGTCCTGCAATTCCTGTCTCCGACCTTCCTGTCCCTCCTGTCCAAAAATCCGACCTTTCCGCCCGCGTCTACCGCCGCCTGATCGACATCACCCACCCGCTCTCGAACGCCACCGCGCCGTGGCCGGGCGACACGCAGTTCGCCTTCTCCTTCGTCTGCCGCCTACGTGACGGCGCTTCGTGCAACGTCGGCAAGTTCACCAGCGGGATCCACACCGGCACGCACATGGACGCGCCGTATCACTATAACGAGTCCGGCCTCCCCATCGACCAAGTCGATCTCGACCTCCTCATCGGCCCGGCCCGCGTTTTCCTCGCACCAAACTGTGCCGTCATCACGCGCGAGGTCTTCGCCGGCCTCGATGCCGGCGCCACGCCGCGCGTCCTCGTCCGCACCAATCACTGCGACGACAAAACGCAGTTTCCCCCCGAGATCCCGACGTTCGCTGACGACGTCCCAGCCTGGCTCGGCGCGCAGGGCGTGAAACTGATCGGCCTCGATCTGCCGTCGGTCGACAAGGTCAACGATCCGAGCATGCGCATCCATCACCTGCTCGACGCGGCCAACATCCTCATCCTCGAGAACCTCGACCTCCGGGCCGCCGATCCAGGCATCTACGACCTCATCGCGCTCCCCCTAAAAATCACCGGCGCCGAAGGCTCACCGATCCGGGCGGTGTTGAGAAAGCGCCCGCCGCACAGCGGCGAATAACCCAAGCAGCGCGCGGCTGATGATCCCCACGCGCACGCCACCTCCGTCCTAACGCTCGCAATGGAGTCGAGCCTTGAGCATGGGCCAAGCACGCCGCCCCGCCGCCAGCGGCGTGCGCACCCCCCGCAGCACTAGCGCGGTGTTCTCGTTGGCGTCGCGCTCGATCCGCTCGATGCAGCCCAGATTAACGATCGCGGTCCGCCGCACCCGGATGAAGGTATCGGCCGGCAGCATCGCCTCCCACGCCTGC
The DNA here is from genome assembly GCA_031425115.1 of Opitutaceae bacterium. GTDB lineage: Bacteria > Verrucomicrobiota > Verrucomicrobiia > Opitutales > Opitutaceae > ER46. The sequence goes on from JANPIT010000377.1 coordinate 6,739, forward strand.
ATCGTTTTTCGAATGAGCCAGCGCTCGCCATCGGCCAGCAAAACCTCGGAATAATTTTCAGAGGAGACGATGGCCACGATGTGATCAATCGTCACAAACCGGCCGCCGTCCGCCGCGCCGCGCAGAAAGACGGAGTCCTGCAAACTGAACCGCGGCCGCGATGATTGCGCCGGCTCCCGAGCGTCGGTGATCGACCGGATGGGTCGCCGCTCACACGCCAGCGGATCGTCGTCGATGATCAGTGCAGAACGTATAGGGCGTTGGCCGGACAGCGGACGCTCCACGACGTGATTTCAGGCCGCAGCCGCCCAGAATGCCGCGGCATCCCGCGAGGCGCGCCTACTTCGTTACGGCAAGAGACTTCGGTCGAGTCGACCACGCACGTAGTCTAGCTGAATCCCACGGGGGAGATAAGGCGGGCTCCCCCGTAGTTTTCGGTTTTCTCGACACCAAATCGTAAAAAACCGGTGGTTGCTTCGGTTTACACGCCGGGTTGAGTTCCTGAGCTAACCAAATGCGTGGTTCCCATACTTCAGCGGAAGATTGGCGCGCGGCCGCAAATCTTCTGGGCGATGTCGCGCTAGC
>JANPIT010000378.1:0-4795 GCA_031425115.1 Opitutaceae bacterium
CCGCCAGGAAGAGCGGCGTATCGAGATCGGCGAAGCGAAATCCACCCTGCCCCGCCGCAAAACACGCGGACGTGGTCATCGCGAGGATGGACTCGATGTTGCCGCCTATCATCAGACCCAAACCTTCGCGCTTGGCGACCGCTGCAATTCCGAGCGCGGCGGCCACGCCTCCCTTCATCAACTTGATATTGATTACGTCCGCTGCCTGAGCCGCGACGACGCGCGCCGCGTCTTCGACCGTTGTCACACTTTCGTCCGCCGCCACCAACCAACCGGACTCGCGGCGCAACGCGCGCGCTCCCTCGAGGTCATCCTTCGCGAGCCACTGCTCGAGGAGTGCGGGCGTGATACCACGGCTCTTCATTCCGCGCACGAGTTCGCTCGCGGCCGCGCGGGAGACACCCGCATTACCATCGAGAATGAGCGGGGCATCGGGAGCGGCCTCGTGGATCGCAGCCACGCGCGCCAGATCGTGCGCCGGCCCGGCGGCCCCACCTACCTTCACTTTAATCATGCGGATCCCGCGCGCCTGAATCGCGCGCGTCGCATCCGCCGCTTCCGCCGGAGTGCCGGTCGTTACCGTCATGTCAGTTTCCAACTCGGTGCCGGCGCCGCCAAAAAATTTCCACAGCGGTTGGCGATCATGGCGCGCGAGCGCGTCGAGCATCGCCGTCTCGAGTGCGCAGCGTGCCGACCCGGAAAGCACAGCGGACCGCTGCACGAATTCGTTCCCGAGGTCCCGCCACCCGCGCGCATCGCGGCCGATCAGCCACTGGCGCGTCTCCCGCAACGCCGCGAGCGCGTCGGCCTGCGTCTCGCCGTTGTAAGGCGGCAGCGGCGCGGCTTCACCATAGCCACGCGTGCCATCGGCGAGCTCGATCGTGAGGAGCACGTTGTTCGCCATCGCTTGCGCGCCCCCGGAAATCCCAAAGGGCACGTGCAAGGGAATATCAAGCGGCGCGATTTCGAGCAATCGGATGAGCGTGGGAAGAGACACGCTCCCACTCAAAGGGCGCACGGGCGCGGCGCAACTGCGCGTTGGCATCTAAGCCGCTCTGAGCCGTCACGATGAGGTCGCCCGAGGTGGGCCGTGCACTCCGTGCGCGGCGGGTCGACAGACACGCACACGACCGCGCGCGGAGCGCGCGGTCCACCTTCGTGTTCCGGGGCGAAACGGCACGAGCAAGGCCGCGAGATTTCATTCCGCCCGAGTTTGGGATTGCGCGCGAGGCGGGGCGGGCGCAATTCACGGACTTTCTCCACCGCGCTGTTCCTTTTCTCGTTATGGCAAAACGCAAGACCATCCTCCTCGTCGCGAGCGGCGATCTCCGCCAGTCCGCCAATGAAACGTGCTGGCCCGCGCAACACGCGATGGAGCGGGCATTGGGCGTCGCGGTCGCGAAGCTCGGCTACCAGATCGTGCGCGCCCATCCCTATAAGCCGAAGGTGAAGCACGGCTTCGTCGGCTCGCAGAAGGAAGGCATGGCGATTTTCGCGACGCTCGATCCCGAGGCTCCGCTCATCGTCGCGGAAGCGGTCTGGCAATATTCGCACCACGTGCTGGCCGGCCTCATCTCGCATCGAGGGCCCATTCTTACCGTGGCTAACTGGAGCGGCACGTGGCCGGGGCTCGTCGGCATGTTGAATCTGAATGGCTCGCTGACGAAAGCGGGCGTGCGCTATTCGACGCTGTGGAGCGAGAACTTCACCGACGACCTGTTCCTTGATGGCCTCGCGACCTGGTTGAAAACAGGCGTCGTGCAGCACGCAACCCGCCACGTGCGAGCGCTCGCGAAGGCGACTCTGCCGGTGAAGGCCCGCACGCTGGCGAAAAAAATCGCCGACGACCTGCGGCGACGGAAATCGATCATGGGCGTGTTCGACGAGGGCTGCATGGGCATGTATAACGCCATCATCCCCGACGAGCTCCTGTTTCCGACGGGAGTCTATAAGGAGCGGCTGTCGCAATCCGCCCTCTACGCCGGTGCCACGCAAGTCAGCGAAGAAGAGGCGCGCGGGGTTTACGCGTGGCTGCTCAAGAAGGGCATGAAATTCCACCTCGGCACCAACGAGGCGACCGAACTCACCGAGCGACAAGTGCTCTGGCAGTGCAAAACCTACATCGCGGCCTTGCGCATCGCCGACGAATTCGGCTGCGAGACGATCGGTATTCAATACCAGCAAGGGCTGAAGGATCTCCTGCCCGCCAGCGACCTGGTTGAAGGCATTCTAAACAACTCGGACCGTCCCCCAGTGAAGAACGCTGCGGGGAAAGTTATCCGCGCGGGCCAGCCACTGACGCATTTCAACGAGGTCGACGAGTGCGCGGGCCTGGACGGGCTTTTCACGAATCGGGTGCACGCCGCACTGGGCCAACCGGTGGAAAACACGCTCCACGATCTGCGCTGGGGGGCCTACGATGCCAGCGGCACTACGGACGAGTATGTCTGGGTATTTCTGATCTCGGGCAGCGCGCCGCCCGCGCATCACATCGGCGGATACAAGGGCACCGACTCCCACCGCCAGCCGCCGATGTATTTCCGCCTCGGCGGCGGCACCGTGCGCGGCATCGCCAAGCCGGGTGAGATTGTGTGGAGCCGCATCTTCGTCGCCGACGGAAAACTCAAGATGGACCTCGGCCGGGCAAAGGTGATCGCGTTGCCCGCCGCCGAAACCGAGCGGCGGTGGAAAGAGACGACCCCCCAGTGGCCGATCATGCACGCGGTGACCTATGGCGTGACGCGCGACCAGATGATGGCGCGGCACCAGGCGAACCACATCCAGGTCGCGTATGCCAAGAGCGCCAAGGACGCGGACCTCGCCCTGTATGCGAAAGCCGCGCTCGCAACCGAACTCGGCCTGGAAGTGAGCGTGTGTGGGACGAAGGCGGATGGTAAGGCGTTCTGAGTGGAGAACTGAAGCAATGTAGCCGCTTTTGGTAGGGCGAACCGTCCCCGGTGAGCCGTCGCGCGACGACTCGGCGAGACGCCTCGCCCTACCCGCAAGCAGTTGCAATGCGGTCGCGCACAAAGGCGCTCCCATAGCCAATCAGACCCGGCTGGGCGCCAGCCGCGCGGCCACGAAGCGCAGGCCGAAAAGATTCAGGGCAAGACCGGCGATGACGAGCGCGGCGGCCTGCAATTTCCACGCCGGGAGCGACTCGCCCAGCAGCAGCGCGGCACTGAGCATTCCAAAAACCGGCACGAGCAGCGTGAACGGCGCAATCATCGAGGCGGGATGGCGCGACAGCAGCCAACTCCAGAGCGAGTAGGCCAGCAGCGTCGAAGCGTAGACGATGAAGGCCACGCTGAGCACGGTGAGCCCGCCGACGCGCATCAGGCTCTCGGCGATCAAGGCGGGGCCCTCAAACAACAGCGAGGCGAGCGCCATCGGCACCGGCACCACGAGGCTGCCCCACACTACGAGCGCGAGCGGGTTGACCCGGCCGAGGCGTTTGGAGGCGAAATTCGCGTAGCCCCACGACGTCGCGCCGAGCAGCACGCACGCCAAGCCTGCCACGGTGACCTCGCCACCGAGGTGGATCGCCACGAGCGCAAACCCGGCAAAGGCGGTAAACGCGCCGGCGATTTGAATGGGCGATATCCGTTCTTTCAATACCACGGCGGCCAGCGCGAGCGTGACAAAGACCTGGAACTGCAGGGTCAGCGACGCCAGCCCGGCAGACATGCCGAGTTTCATGCCGAGAAAAAGGAAGCCGAAGTGCAGCGCGAACATCGTGAGTCCATAGACAATCAGTTGGCGCCACGTGATGGCCGGCCGCGGGAGAAAGAACACGACCGGGATCGCCACGCAGATAAATCGCACCGCGCACAGCAGCAGCGGCGGCAACTCGCGCAGCGCCATTTTGATTGCGACGAAGTTCGTGCCCCAGATAAACACGACGACGAGCGCGAGCAGCAGGTGGCGGAATGGAAGAGCGGCGGAGGACATGGCAAGCAGCCAACCTAGTCGACCGGCACGGGCTGCCAAAGCGTGAATCCTCCACCGGACGGGCAGTGGTATAAATCAAATCACCTCGAGTGTGCCCGTGCGACCCGCCTGGCGCACGTCGTGCGGTGCCGGCGATAGGCCGCGATGCCGAGCAGCGCGGCACCGAGGATCGCAGCGTAGGTCGAGGGCTCGGGGATGGCGGTCGCGGTGAGTTCGACGTGATGCAGCGACATCCGAAAATCCTGCGTGGCGAGACCTCCGCCACCGAGACTCCAGCCCGTGATCTGCGCGAAGTCGAAATCTCCGGTCCACGTGCCGAGGACGATCTGCACCTGCGTGGGAGTGCCGACGGCGAAGAGCGAGGAGTTTACGGAGAACACCGAGGTGATGAGACGGTGGTCCTCAAACTGAAAAGAAAGAGAGCCACCTGCATGTCCCGGGTCGCGCTGCGCGGTGATTGAGAGCGTGTTCAGGCCGGTGGCGTTGATCAAAAGGCCGGTGGTGCCCCAGCCATTGTCGTTACCGGCGGTGCCGCCGATCGTGATGTAGCCAGAGCCCTGCGTGACTTGGCCGACCCATGTCGTGTTGGCGCGGATACCGCCGTCGGCCGCGGAGCCGTTGAAGGTGGAAAGCACCGTCGGGTTCACCGGTGCCGGTGGCGGCAGCGACAGGAAGGCCGCGATCTTCTCTGGGATCGATTCGGCGAGCGTGATGGAGCGCGACACGAGCGGCACCTCCGACTCCTTCTCCTTCCGGAGAGAAACGGTCGGGCGCGTGCTGCGATCCGGTGACGGCAGAGCGAGAGCGGGTCGGCTGGCGGGAGAAGCGATCGGTTCAGACGATT
>JANPIT010000379.1:0-2069 GCA_031425115.1 Opitutaceae bacterium
GTCGAGCGCCATCAGCGTCGTCTGCACCACCGTGAGAAACGCGAACAGGTCGTTGCCGGCGAGCGCCGAGATACCATTCGTCTCCCCGGTGGGCACGAGGCCGTAGTGACCCTCCACCTGCTTGTCGTCGAAGGCCCGCGACGCCGCCGCCACTTTCTTCGGCATCAATTCCTGCTGCGACAAATGCAGCGTCGGCCGCATCGCCTTGAGATGCTCATGCACCTCGACGATCGACGCGTAGAGCTTGTCCTTCATGTCCTCGCGAAGGTGACGGCAGTCGGTGCGCGGATAACTGATCAGCTTCGCGTCGTAGAGTTTTTGCAGGATGGCCAGCGTATCCGTCGCAGTAAGACCAAACTTCTTCGACATCAGCTTTTGCATTTCCTGCAGGTCGAACGGCAGCGGCGGCTTCTCCGTGCGGGATGTCTTCTTCTCCGCCGCGCGATACGTCGGCGGCGCTTTCGCCGCCGCGGCAAACACCTCCCCCTTCGCCTTGTCCCAAAACACTTTCTTGTCGCGCTCGCTGCTCACCGACGGCGCACCGAGCAGTTTCACGCGGTCCGTCGACGCCGCGTAGGCATCCAGCTCCGCCTTCGCCTCGAGCTCACCGAAGGTCCCGTGCGCTTCCCAGAATTTCTGCGGCACGAAGTTCTCGATCAACAGATCGCGCGCCACGATCAACGCCAGCGTCGGCGTCTGCACGCGCCCCACCGACCACACTTTCCAATCCCCGCGCCCGCGCGGCAGCGTCTTCGTCGCGAGCACGGTGACGTTCATCCCCACGAGCCAGTCCGCCTGATCGCGCGTGAAGCCCGCCTGCGCGAGCCCGTTGTAGTCCTTCAGCGGCACGCGCGCCGCAAACGCCTCCTGCAAGCCCGCCACTGTCATCGTCTGAGCCCACATCCGCGAGTAGGTCGTGCCCGATGGCGCGTTCACGCCGCGCAGTGCCTTCCGGAAAATCACCTCGCCCTCGCGCTCCGCGTCGCAGCCGTTGACGATCTCGCAGCCCGCGTGCGCCGCCGCCTCCGCCCGCAATATCTCCAGCAAATTTCCGGCGTCGGTCCGCGGCTCCTCGACGAAATCCCAGCGCTTCGTCGGCACGATCGGCAGGTCGTGGACGTTCCAGTTGCCAAACTTCGGGTCGTAGGTCTCCGGCTTCGCCAGCTCGAACAAGTGCCCGCGCGCCGACACCACCGTCAGCTCGCCGCCATCCGGCATCGTCCCGCGATGCGGCCCCTGCCCCGAAAAATGCCCGCCCGTCAGCGCCGCCGCGAAATCGCGCGCCGCCGCCGGCTTCTCGGCCACGAGGAGAATCTTGGGCATCGCACGGTCTTACCCGTTTCGCCGACTGCCCGACAAGCATCGCAACTGTCCGAACCTAAAAAATATTCGTCCGGGCCGCGCCCCGCGGTCTTTTTCGCTGTGCGCTCGAGGTGGAGCGGCTTTAACTCAAGCCGCTTGGTAGCGGAGCCGCTTCCGGCTCCGACGGAACGGGAAGCCATTCCGCTACGAGCCGAAACCAGCGGCTTGGGGTCAAGCCGCTCCACCTTCATCCAGCAACTCTCAGATGACGTCGAGAGTGGTAGGGCGAACCGTCCCGGTGAGCCGTCGCGCGGATCGCGTGCCAAGGCGATGCGACCTGCGCACGGCTTTTCCGCGACGGCTCGGCGAGGACGCCTCTCCCCACCCCAAGGCTTTTTCGACGCCTCTTAAATCAAAAGGCCCCTGTCTTCACATTCCCGTTTTCACCAAACGCACACTCACGACTTTCCTTTCGCCCCCCGCTTTTCGATCACCTGCAAGACCTCCTCTTTGATCTTTGGACTCTTGATCGTGTTGGCCCACTTGAGCGCCTGACCCGCATCCCGCTCGACGACCAGTGCCGCGTATTGCCACGCGATACCCATAAACACACCGCGGAATCCGAAACCGGACAACAAATCTCGCCCTCGCCGGCTAATCGACGCCACCGCGAGTCACCGCATCGCCCAGACGGCCACGAACCACGCGCGGGCTCCGGCGGGCAGACCTGTTGCAGTTTCAAACTGAGAAAGTGCCCCCGCCTGCAT
>JANPIT010000380.1:0-2825 GCA_031425115.1 Opitutaceae bacterium
GTCAGGCACGAACGCGAACTGAATTGAGCACCAAGCGGCGGACATTACCGCTAGCGCGCCCCCCCCGCTCAGTCAGCGGCTCTGCGCCGCGATAGCCCCCAACTCGTCAAAGAGCGGGCCTTGCGTCGGAATCTCGCGCGCAAACACGTCCGAGATAACCCGGCTCCAGCCGTGCAAAAAATACGTCCAGCCATCGGCCACGTGCAGTCCACAAGCCGCCGCCTGCGCTCTTGCCTGCGCGAGGAAACGCAGCTCGCCGCGGTAGTTGAACTCCCAGACGTATCCACGTTCCGGAAACACCGCTGCATCCGATAACGGCGAACCCGGCGTATCCTTGCCGGCGCCGGTTGCATTCACCACCAGAGACCCTGGCGGCAACTGCTCGAGCAACACGTCTGCCGCGCTCGGGCTCGACACGGGATGCGTTGCCAACGGCACCGGCGCCGGCCACGCCGCGTGTAGCTGCCGCACCGCCGCGAGCCGGCTGGCCTGCTGATCAGCCAAGTGGATACGCTGCGGCCTGCGATGCGGTGGCAAGCCTTGGGCCAGATGCCACGTGAGCGCGGTGCCCGCGCCGCCCGCGCCCAGGATCAACACTTCGCCGCCCCCGGCAAAATGATCTGTCGGCACGACCGCACTCAGCGCGTAGCCGGACGTCCAGGGATCCACCGTGCGGCCATGCAGCCGGCCCGCTCGTTTGTAGATGCTACTGATCTCGCCGAGGGAAAGGGAAAGCGCATCGATCTCGTCGAACTGATCGCGGCACGCGTGGCCGACCGAGATTTTGTGGGTGGTCACCAGCGCGCCGAGCGACAGCGGGTCATTTTTTATAAACGCAATCGCGGCGCGTAACGCGGTCGGATCCGCCGGCACCGCGAAATCGATGCCGCGCAACTCGCAGTCGCCCAGCCCCAGCCGCCTCGCCCACAGCGGAAAAACCGCATTGATGGAGGACTGGCCGGTCGTCACGCCGATGAAATACATCGTGGGCCGCGTCGCGGGTCGGAGTTCGTGAGGCATCGGTTGCGGCGGTTGTGACCCAATCGTTACGGGGCCGCATGGGTTGCCGAGAATAAATTCTCGCTGCACGGAACAAGTGAATCGATCTTCCGCCCACCCTTTCATGAAAACCTTTCTGCTGCTTGCTCGCGTTTGTTTCTGCGCGATCACCCTCCTCAGCTCAGCGTCCGGCCTGCTGGGTCAGACCGCCGGTCCCTCCGGCACCATTGAAGGCCGCGTGTCCAACACCCGCAGCGGCGATTACGTGGAGCGTGCCCGCGTCACCGTGGAAGGCACGTCACTCGAGACCTTCACCGATACAGGCGGACAGTATCGGTTGACCAACGTCCCCGTCGGCCCCGCGCGCGTGCGGGTCTTTTTTACGGGTTTCGATCCGCAGACGGCAACCGCGACGGTCAGCGCGGGCAGCGTCGCCCGTCAGGACTTTGCGCTGGGTGGCGGCGGCGTGGTTGAGCTCTCGAAATTTGTCGTCGCATCGTCGAAGGAAATGGATGGCGCGGCGATCGCCATCAACGAGCAGCGGTTTGCGTCGAACATGGTGAATGTCGTCTCGGCCGACGAGTTCGGCGCCGTGCTCGAAAACAATGTCGGCGATTTCCTGAAATTCCTCCCCGGCATCACCATTGATTTCATCGGCGGCGCGGCTCGCTCGATCTCGATGGGCGGGGTGCCTTCGGAATACGTTCCGATCACCATCGGAGGCTTCGACCTTTCCACCGTCTCCGGCGGCGGCACGACGCGCAACGTGGACTTCCACACCATCTCGATGAACAACATGGCGCGGATCGAGGCGATCCATTCGCCCACGCCCGAGTCGCCGGGCTCCGCGCTCGCGGGCTCCGTGAACATGATTCCACGCAGCGCTTTCGACTACGCCCGTCCCCGGTTCAGCTACAGCGCGTTCCTGATGATGCGCGACAACGACCGGCACTTCAGCAAGACGCCGGGGCCGCGCTGGGTGCGCACGCGCAAGGTTCATCCCGGTCTTGATTTCTCCTACATCAAACCAGTGAACGACCGCTTCGGTTTCACGCTCACCGGCGCCACGACCAAGCAATACACGGAAGAAGCCCGCACCGCCAACACCTGGCGCGGCGCTGGCTCTGCCACCAACGGCCTCACTGCCACGACCGCGGCCACGCAGTATCCCGATACCACGCCGGACCGCCCCTATCTCACCGACTACGTGGTGGAAGATGGCGGCAAGCACACGCAGCGCACCTCGCTCGGGGCGACGCTCGACTACAAGTTCTCCCCCTACGACCGCATCTCCTTCGCGCTCGAGTATGCGCTCTACGATTCACCGCTGAACCAGCGTAACCTCACGTTTCTCGCGCAACGCGTGAGCCCGGGCGAGTTCAGCCCAACGTTCACACGCAGTCAGGTCGGCCGCGGCGAACTCCGCACCGCCTCCCAATCACGCCACCACTCGCGTTTGAAATACATGCCGATGCTCACCTACCGGCACAACGGCGCTCTCTGGAAGGCCGAGGCCGGCGCCGGCCTGTCCCATGAAGAGCTCACGTTCCGCAGCATCGACAAAGGCTACCTGAACAACGTCACGTCGATCCGCCCGAACGTCACGATCAACTTCGACGAGATTTTCTACCTGCGCCCGGGCCGCATCAGCGTTTTCGATGGCACGACGGGCGCCGCGCTCGATCCGTATGACTTAAACAACTACGTCTTGAGCACCGGCAACGGCACCTCAAGCCGCACCCAGGACGTGAAGCGCAGCGTATATGGCAACCTCCGCCGCGACTTCACCCTCCTGAATCTGCCGTTTGCGGTGAAAGGCGGCTTGG
>JANPIT010000381.1:0-6446 GCA_031425115.1 Opitutaceae bacterium
AGCCCGATCGGCAATAGCCGCGTGAAGCTCACCAACCTCAAAGACTGCGTGAAGCGCGGCCTGGTGCGCGAGGGCGAGAATCCGTTGCAAGTGGCCGCCGACCGGCTCGTGCGCGATGGCGTGGACGTGCTGCATACCATCGGCGGCGACGATACCAATACCACCGCTGCAGATCTCGCGGCGTATCTGGCGAAGAACAATTATCAACTCACCGTCATCGGCCTGCCCAAGACGATCGACAACGACGTCATTCCCATTCGACAGAGCCTCGGGGCGTGGACCGCGGCCGAAGAGGGCGCGGCGTTTTTCCAACGGGTGGTGGCCGAGCACAGTGCGAATCCACGGATGCTGATCGTGCACGAGGTCATGGGCCGGAATTGCGGCTGGCTCACGGCGGCGACGGCGCAGGCTTATTTGGCTCGCTTGGACAGCACGCCCCTCGCTCCAAGTCTGGGGCTATCCCGCGGACGGCTCGCGATCCACGGCGTCTACGTGCCGGAGCTAACGGTCGATATCGCGGCAGAGGCGAAACGGCTCAAGGCGGTCATGGACGAGGTGGGGAACGTGAATGTGTTCATCAGCGAGGGAGCTGGCGTCGAGAGTGTCGTCGCCGAGATGACTGCCCGGGGCTTGGAGGTCCCCCGGGATGCCTTTGGGCACGTAAAGTTGGATGCCGTGAATCCGGGCAAGTGGTTTGGTGACCAGTTCGCCAAAATGCTCGGCGCAGAAAAGGTCCTGGTGCAAAAGAGCGGCTATTTTGCCCGCGCGGCGCCCGCGAATTCAGCGGACCTGGCTCTCATTCAAGCCTCGTGTGAGCATGCGGTTGAGTGCGCTTTGCGCCGCGAGAGTGGGGTGGTGGGACAGGACGAGGAGCGCGGTGATGCTTTGCGAGCAATCGAGTTCACCCGCATCAAGGGAGGAAAGCCGTTCGACGTGCGGGTGGAATGGTTTGGCGCACTCTTACGCGGCTTAGGTCAGCCGTTTACCTCGGTGGTTGCCGGTCCGGCGCACTAGGTCCCAGTTAACCGCGACGTCGGCCTTGGTGGCTGGTCGGTCCGTGCGGCCGGGCGAATAAAGGGCCGACTATTTACCGGTCGTTTGCAACGGGATGCTGGACTTCGGCGTCTTCATGACGAGACTGGAAAAACCCCCCAGGACGCGTTGGGAATCCTCCCATGGCGTTCGCTGCTGCACTCCCACGCCATGAAAAATTCTCTTCGCCTCGCGGCTGCTGCCTTCGCGTGCGCGTCATCGCTGGTCGGCACCGCCTTTGCGGCGCAATACGATCAGCGGCTCGCCAACCTCTCCACCCGTGCGCAGGTGGGCACGGGGTCGAACATCATGATCACCGGCTTCGTCGTGCAGGACGCCGCGCCGAAACGGGTTTTGATTCGTGCGGTCGGCGCTCGCCTGGCCGCGGCCCCGTTTAACATCGCGGGCGTCCTCACCAATCCGCAGCTGCAGCTCTTCAACTCCGCCGGCACGCTCGTGCTGGCGAACGACAATTGGTCGACGGACGATTTGGGCACGATGAACTCCGTGGGTGCGTTCGCCCTCGCGACGGGCAGCGGGGACTCCGCGCTGGTCGCCACGCTCTCGCCCGGCGCCTACACGGCCCAGGTCAGCGGCGTTAATAATGCTTCCGGCGTAGCGATCTTGGAGATCTACGACGTCACAGGATCCGCGCGGCTGATGAACCTATCGACGCGCGCCTTTGTCGGCACCGGCGCAAGCACGTTTTTTTCGGGCCTCTCCGTGGCGACCGGTGGCGGTGCGCGGCGGGTGCTGGTGCGCGCAGCGGGACCCTCGCTGGCCCCCCTCGGAGTCAGCGGCGTGCTGGCGGATCCCGCGATCGCGATACTCGACTCGGCTGGGCGCCAAATCGCGAATGGCGCCAACGATAATTGGGAAGCGGGCGGCCTGGGCACCGCGCTTACTACGGCGTTTGGCGAGTCGGGCGCATTTCCCTTTTCTGCCGGCAGCCGTGACTCTGCGCTGCTCGTCGACCTGATGCCCGGCAACTACACGATTCAAGTGAACGGTGTTGCCGGCAGCACGGGCACCGCGCTCGTCGAGGTCTACGATCTCTCGCCCGAAGTCCTTTCGACGGTGAGCGTCGCCGCAACCGTTCCGACCACCGACAATGCGGGCGGGTCGCCGGGCCAATTCACGTTTACGCGCGTCGGTCAGGTCACGTCGCCGGTCACAGTGGACTATGTGATCAGCGGCACCGCGGCCGCAGGCGTCGACTTCGAGTCACTCACGGGCCGCGTCACAATCCCCGCGGGCGCGACATCTGCCTCCGTCACGCTCACCCCGAAGGCGAATCCGGCCAACACCAACAACCGGACGGCGCTGATCACGATCACGCCGAAGCTCGCTTACGGCGTGGGCACGCAGGATCGCGCGGGTGTCACGATCTATGCGAATTCCGGTTCGCTCTTCGTCTCGAATCTTCGCGCGCTGCCCAATGCGACAACCTCGACGGCCTACGGCACGGCCACCGTGCAACTCGCGCCCGATGAGAAATCAGCGTTCGTCAATGTCACGTTCTCCAACCTCAGCTCCCCTGAGGTCGTCGCGCATCTCGCGATCGACGGGAATTATGTCTTCAACCTGCCGCAGGGCCAGGTGAGCAATGCGTTTTGGAATTTCGCACCGGTCGGGACCTACACGACGGCCGATCTGATCGCCGCATTGAAGGCCGGCCGCGTCACCGTGAGCATCGACACCGCGATGTTCCCCGTCGGGGAGCTCGGCGGTGGTTTCGTGAAGAGCAGTGGCAGCGCGGCCTTCAATGCTCCGGCGGCACCGCCCGCGATGGATCTATCGCGGCTCACGCCGAAAGACGCCGCGCGCTTCCTCACTCAAGCCACCTTTGGTCCCACGCAGCCGGAGATCGATGCGTTGATGACCAAGGGCTATAATGCTTGGATCAACGAGCAGGTGGCGGCGCCCCGCTCCTCACACCGCCGCGAGACGATCGACGATTTCAATCGCAACCAGACCAACGGCGGCACGGGTAACCGCGATCCGGTTACGCTGGCCTACGACCGGCCCGGTGGCCCGCATCGTCAGGCCGCGTGGTGGAAGATCGCCGTCAACGGCCAGGATCAACTCCGGCAGCGCGTCGCCTTTGCCCTCAGCGAGATCCTCGTGATATCCGACCAGAACGGCATCATCGCGGGTTGGCAGGAAGGCGCCGCCAACTACTACGATATTTTCGTCAACGGCGCGTTCGGTAATTTCCGGGATGTGCTCGAGCAGGTCACGCTCAGCCCGATGATGGGCATTTATCTCAGCGCGCTGCGCAATCCGAAGGCGGCCGGCGGCACGACGCCCGACGAAAATTACGCGCGCGAAATCATGCAGCTCTTCACCGTCGGATTGAATGAGCTCAATCCGGATGGGACCCTCCGGCTTGATCCCGCGGGCCAGCCGATCCCCACCTATTCGCAGGAGACAATTGTGCAGATGGTGAAGGTTTTCACCGGCTGGAGTTATGCCAACGCCACTCTCAACGCCTCGACCAATACCAATCTGTTCCGGGGCGGCGCCGCCAACTACATCGAGCCGATGATGCTGTGGCCGGCGTTCCACGACGACACCGAGAAAACCATTGTCGGGGGCAAAGTTCTTCCTGCAGGCCAGGGTGGACCAAAGGATTTGAAGGATGCGCTCGACGCGCTGTTCCAGCATTCCAGCACCCCACCGTTTATTTCCCGCCAGCTGATTCAGCGTCTCGTGACGAGTAACCCGAGCCCCGGCTATATCTATCGGGTCGCCCAGACCTTCGCGAATAACGGCGCCGGTGTGCGCGGTGATCTCGGCGCGGTGGTGCGCGCGATCCTGCTCGATTACGAGGCGCGTTCGCCCGCCGTCGCGGCCACGGCAACCTTCGGCAAATTGAAAGAGCCCCTCCTGCGCGGCACCGCGCTCTTCCGTGCGTTCGGTGCGCGTTCCAATGATGGTCGCTTCAACATCCCCAATGCCGAGGGCAACCTGGCGCAGGCGGCCTTGCGTGCGCAGACCGTGTTTAACTTCTTCGAACCGAATTACGTGCTCCCGGGCGACGTCGCCGCCGCCGGCCTCTATGCGCCGGAGTATCAGATTCTCACGGACACGACCGCGCTGACGCAGCCGAATTTCTATTACACCTACGTTTCGACGAATCGCTCCACGAACGCCGCCGACCAGACGCCGCTGCCGGTCTTTGATTCGATGGTCACCATCGCCAACAATCATACGCAACTCGTCGATTCCGTCAGCCTCCTCCTGACGGCTGGAGCGCTCGCGCCCGCCAACGCGACGCGGATCGCTACCACGCTCGCGGCGTTGCCCACGGGCACGCCAGCCCTCGAAAAGGTCCGCATGGCCACCTACCTCGTCCTCACGTCGCCTGCGGGCGCCATTCAGAAATAATCAACGCCGCTTCGCCATGAATCCGAAAAATCCGACCCCTGATCCCACTCGGCGCAAGTTCCTCGGCGCGTGCTGTGCGGCCGTGAGTGCCACCGGCATGTTGTCCACTCTGGCGCAGCTGCGCATGATGGGTGCGGTCGCGGCCCCCGATAACGGCCCGCAGACGCCATCACGCGCTGGCGCGCTGCCATCGGACTACAAGGCGCTCGTGTGTCTCTTCCTCGCGGGCGGTAACGACGCCAACAACATGTTGGTGCCCTTCGACACCGCGGGCTACAACGCCTACGCCTCGGCGGCCGGTCGCGGCGCGATCGCACTCCCACGCAATCTGCTCCTTGGGCTCACGCCGCGGACGAGCGACGGTCGTGAATGGGCGCTGCATTCCAGCCTTAACGCGGACGTCGCCAACACCAACAACACCGGCCTCAAGTCGCTCTTCGACGCCGGCAAAATGGCCCTGATTGGCAACGTCGGCACGCTCGTCGTTCCGACGACGAAGGCCCAATACACCGCGCGCTCGGTGCCGTTGCCGCCGCAGCTTTTTTCCCACAACGACCAGCAGGTCGAGTGGCAGAGCAGCGTGCCGGACAAACCGTTTTCCACGGGCTGGGGTGGTCGACTGGCCGACCTCACCACGGCGTTCAATACGAACGACAACATCTCGATGTCGATCAGCCTGAACGGACAAAACTCGTTTCAGGTCGGTAAGAATGTCGTCCAGTTCGCCGTCAACGCCAACGGCGCCGTCGCCCTCAACAGCTCGGCTGGCGGCACCGCCGCGGGCACCAACGCCGCGAGCCTGCGCATGCGCGCGCAAAACGATCTGCTCGCCGCGCGCAACGGCAACCTGTTCGAGACCGCGTTCGCCGGCCTCACGAGCAACGCGATTTCCGACAGTGCGATGCTCTCGGGCATTCTATCCGCGCCGGCACCTTTCCAGACGCAATTCTCGGGCTCCAGTCTCGGTCAACAGCTCCGCACCATCTCGCGCCTGATCGCCGCCGCGCCGCAGCTCGGCCTCAAGCGCCAGATATTCTTCGCCCGTATCGGCGGCTGGGATTTGCACGACGCCCAGCTCGGCGCGCACGCCAATCTCTTCGCGGATGTCAGTCGCAACGTCTCCGCTTTTTACCGCACCACCGTCGAACTCGGCTGCGCGGATCAGGTCACGACGTTTACCGCCTCCGACTTCGGCCGCACCTACAACACGAACGGCGACGGCTCCGATCATGGGTGGGGCTCCAACCACTTTGTCGTGGGTGGCGCCGTCAAAGGCGGCGATATCTACGGCAAGATGGCCGACCTCACGATCCGCGGACCCGAGGACGCAAGCACGCGTGGCTCGTGGATCCCGAGCACGAGCGTCGACGAATACTCCGGCACGCTCGCCTCCTGGTTTGGCGTGAGCCCGACGAATTTGCCCGTGGTGTTGCCCAACATCGGGCGGTTCGCGAAGCCGAACCTCGGCTTCATTTGACGAGCTTCGTCGTCGTATGACCGGTCGACGCGGGGGACAACTCCTGCTGTTCCTGGCGGTGGTCCTCGTGACCGTCGCCATTTTTTGGATGCGGCCGCCTTCCCGGCCTAGTGCAGCGACCGGCTTGGTATCGACCCCGCGCGCGGCAACGCCGGTAGCGCCCGATTCTTCTGCGTCGGGGCCGGTGCCTTCGCCACCGCAAACGCCGACCAGCGCGGTGCCGTCAGCGGTGGCGGCTCTCGAAGGGGAAAGCACGATTGCCGATGAACTCAATGCTCCCAGCGGCACCGTGCAGCGCGATCTCTCGATCTTGGAAGAAGTCTTCACGATGTGGCTGACGAATTTTCCGCGCACGGGAAATCCGGTGGGCGAGAATGCCGAGATCACGGCTGCCCTGACCGGCACAAATCCCCTGAAGTTTGCCTTCATCGCGCGGGGTCATCGTGCGATCAACCTCGCGGGTGAACTGTGTGATCGCTGGGGCACGCCGTTTCGATTTCACCAAATCAGCGGACGTCAGATGGAGATTCGCAGCGCAGGGCCGGAT
>JANPIT010000382.1:0-2205 GCA_031425115.1 Opitutaceae bacterium
TCATGCTTCTCCTGCTCGCCATCCTCCTCGCCCTCACCTGCCTCGTGGCCACGGATGGCGCCCGCCCCGATCGCGACGAATGAGTCACAACGTGCCGATCCACGCCCGAACGAACACTCATCAACCCGCGGCTGAATCACGCTCGCTAACACGCGCACGACGCGGGCAGCGATGCGTCCCAGAAAAAGGGTTACGGCGCTGGCTTCGTTTCCGGCTCCGCCGACACCTTCGGGATCAGGTCTGCCGCGCTTGGTCCCACGGGAAGATTCGCCGCCTGCGCCGGCTGCTCCGCTGGCGTGCCCGCGACGCGGAGGGATCGCAGCGTGCGGAGCTTGCTCAGCACGGCGATGCTCTCAGCCGTAATCGCGGTATCCATGAGGCTTACCGATTCCAAAACCGGCAACGCCGCGAGCCGCCGCACCGTCGTGTCGCTGAGCCGCGTCGCACTGGCGCGAAAGACCCTCAACTTAACCAGTCCGCCGATTACGTCCGCGGCTTCATCGGTAATTCCCGTCCCCGACAAATCCAGTGATACCAAGTGCTCCCGCAACGGGGCGAGCGCGGCCAGCTCGGCCGCGCCGAAGTCTCGCCCGAAACCCACCGCCGTAAACTGCAGCGTCGCCGACGTCCTCGACTCGTAGCTCAACGCCCCCGGGAAACGCCGCTGCAATTCCGCTACTTGGGCGGATAGCGGTGCGCGCAGCTTTTCCACCGCCTCCGCATCGAACTCCCAAAGCGGCTCAACCGGCCCTTGTGCCTGGGCAATCGCCGCAAGTTTCGCCGGAAGCCCAGCCGCAGCCGCTGCGAGCGTCGCCGATAAATCGAGCTCCGCCAGTGTCGCGGTCTTCGACGCCCCGTGCTCAATCCAACGCAGGAGGACCGCGATTTCCTCGGGCGTCGGCTGCGCTTTCTCCGCCGGCGGCATGTGCTCTTCATCCGTCACCGGTAATTGCATACGCGCGACCAGCGGACTGTCGCCGGGCTTGCCCGCGACGAAGACTGCCCCGGCGTCACTCCCCCGCACGAGCGCATCCCACGTGTGCAATGCCAGTTTCGCTTTCTGCTTCTGCTCGCCGTGGCACTCGGCGCATCGCACACGCAAAATCGGCGCGATCAAGTCCTCGTAAGCCGATGCCGCGCGCGCCGACGGACGGGCGACCGAAAGCGCCGCAACCAGGACGACTACGTAGCAAAACCCCTGCAGCGTTCGCGTCTCAGACGAGACGCTCGCGCGCTCCTCCCCATCCTCGCCCGGCCCTCGCCCCCTCACGCCATCACCTCGCGAATAATCCGGGTCGCCTTCACCCCCGTGATCTTCTGATCGAGCCCTTGAAATGGCACGCTGAGCTTGTGGTGATCGAAGCCCAGCAACCGCACGATCGTCGCCTGCAGGTCGCGCACCTCGACGGGATTTTCCGCGACGTTGTAGCCCATCGCGTCGGTCTCGCCGTAACTGAAGCCCGGTTTCGCGCCGCCCCCTGCCATCCAGATCGCAAACGCGCCCGGGTGGTGGTCGCGGCCCACGAATTTCATCTCCTGGCCGCCGCGATTCTCGCGCATCGGCGTGCGGCCGAATTCGCCGCCCCACACGACCAGCGTGTCTTCGAGCAGCCCGCGATCTTTCAAATCCGCCAGCAGAGCCGCAATCGGCCGGTCCACGTCGCGGCACATTTCGGCGAACCCCGTCTTCAAGTTGGTCTGCTCCGTCACGCCATGACTGTCCCAGCCCCAGTGATACAACTGGATGAACCGCACACCCCGCTCCGCCAGCCGCCGGGCCAGCAGGCAGTTGTTCGCAAAGCTCTCCGCGCCTGGCTTCGTGCCATAGCGCGCGTGCACATCCGCCGACTCCTTCGTCATATCCATCGCATCGGTCGCGCTCACCTGCATGCGAAACGCCAGCTCGTATTGTGCGATGCGCGTCAGCGTCTCGGGATCGCCGTGCTGCGCGAACTGTTCGCGATTGATGTCACCGATCGCATCCAGCACGCGGCGGCGCTCGTCGCGCGCCACGCCTTCCGGGTTCGACAAAAACAGCACCGGGTCGCCCTTGGCGCGGCATTGCACGCCCTGATACACGCTCGGCAGAAAACCCGAGCCCCACAGCCCCTTGCCGCCGTCCGGCGTCTTGCCGCCCGATACCAACACGATGTAGCCCGGCAGATTTTGATTTTCCGTGCCCAGACCGTAGGTCACCCAGGAGCC
>JANPIT010000383.1:0-8105 GCA_031425115.1 Opitutaceae bacterium
AGCGGGCGCCGGGCAAAACGAGATCCGGGTTGAGTCGTTTTTCGGCGCTGCGCTCCATCCACTGCATGTCGCCGTGCATGCCGGCGTTGAGCCATTCGCGGAGAGGAGGAGCGGGTGGGGGCGCGATCGCCGCGAACCGGACGTCATCGAAGCCGAGGCCTTCGAGGCGGACGCGAAGCTGTTCTTGGTGGGCTACCCGACCGCTGGACCGTTCTGCCGCGGCGACGGATGGGTCGTCAGCGCTCGGAGGGGCCGCACTCATCGGGTCGGTCACTTTTTCGCCCGGGCGAAGTCGACCGCGTCGCGCCGCCACGCGCGCATGACGTGGGCTACGATGTCCTGCAGCGGTCGTGAGTCCGTAAGAATCACGGTGCCCGACTGCTTGTAGATGGGCTCTCGCGCGGCATAGAGGGTGCGCACGCGTTCCTCAGGATCGTCCACGGCAAGGAGCGGCCGATTGCGATGTCGCGCAGTGCGGGCAAGAATCGTCTCGAGCGAAGCGTGGAGGCAAACGACGACGCCTTTGGCTTTGAGCAGGGCGAGCATGCCGGGCTGGACGACGAGTCCGCCCCCGCAGGCGACGAGCGTGCGCTCGGCAGGGTGACCGCGCTCGATGAAGGCGCGCTCCATCACGCGAAACGCCGCCTCGCCGTCCTGGGCAAAAATGTCCGGGATGCTTCTGCCCTGCTCACGTTCGATCTCATGATCGCTGTCGAGCGCGTGGAAGCCCACTTTGTGCGCGACTGCGCGGCCCACGGTGGTTTTGCCGGTGCCCATGAAACCGACAAGGTAGAGGTTGACGTCCGCAGGATCCATCGCGTGCGCTGTCCACTCAAGCGTGCGCATCTCACTTTGCCAGACACGAAAAAAACTATGACAGGCGCCGAGCCCAACTACGCCTTCGCGAGCGACAATACCGCGGGCATCTGCCCCGAGGCCTTGGCGGCGCTGGCGGCCGCAAACGCGGGGCGCGTGCCGAGTTACGGTGACGACACGCACACGGCCGAGGCGAAGCGCCGATTCGCGGACGTGTTCGAGCGCGAGTGCGACGTCTTTTTTGTGTTCAATGGCACGGCGGCCAACGCGCTGGTGCTAGCCGCGCTGTGCCAGCGGCATCATGCGGTGCTGTGTCACGCGATGTCGCACGTCGACACCGACGAGTGCGGTGCGCCGGAGTTTTTCACGGGGGGCAGCAAGGTGCTGCCGATCGCGGGCGAGCAGGCGAAACTCCGTGCGGCCGATCTGGCGCCGGTGCTGCACCGCGGGCACGGCGTGCATTTCCCAAAAATCCGCGCGCTGTCGCTCACGCAGTCGACGGAGCTCGGCACGGTTTATCGGCCGGACGAACTGAACGCGCTGAGCGAGTTCGCGCAGGCGAACGGGTTGGTGGTGCACATGGACGGCGCGCGATTTGCCAACGCCGCCGCGGCCGCGCGTGAACACGGTTGGTCGCCGGCGGATCTGACGTGGCGCGCAGGGGTGGACGTATTGTGTTTCGGCGGCACGAAAAACGGGCTGCTGACGACGGAGGCGGTCGTGTTTTTCAATCGGGAGCTGGCGCGCGAGTTCGATTACCGCGTGAAACAATCAGGGCAGCTGTCGTCCAAGATGCGTTTCGCGAGCGCGCAATGGACGGAAGTGCTGCGCGACGGAGCCTGGCTCCGGCACGGCGCGCACGCGAATCGGCAGGCGCAAGCACTCGCCGCGGGCCTGCGCGCGCTCGGCTGCAAACTCCTGGCGCCGGTGGAGGCGAACGGGGTGTTCGTCGAACTAGCGCCGCCGGTGTTCGCGGCGCTCGAGGCGCGGGGCTGGCATTTCTATAAGTTTGTCGGCGAGCACGGCTATCGGCTGATGTGCTCGTGGGAAACGCGCGACGCCGACGTCGCGGCGTTTTTGGCGGATGCGCGACTGGCGACGGGGAAGTAGCACAAATTTGCGGCATCGTTGGCTGTGGGTGGGGCTCGCTCTCCGAGCGGGCCTAGGTTGAAAGGCAGGCGCGCGCGGGAACTCAAGCCGGCTCGGAGAGCCGGGCCCCACCTTAGGCCGTATTACCCGCCCAGATACGTCGCCTTGAGCTGCGGGTCGGCGCGGAGCCTCTTGCTCTCGCCCTGCATGACGATGTGGCCCGTCTCCAGCGCGTAGGCGTAGCTTGAAATCTCCAGCGCGAGATTAGCGTTCTGTTCGACGAGGAGTATCGTGATGCCGCGCTCGCGGTTAATCTCCACGATCTTCTCGAAGATGGTGCTGATGAGGCGCGGCGCGATGCCGAGCGAAGGCTCGTCGAGCATGAGAAACTTCGGGTTACTCATCAACGCGCGGCCGATCGCGAGCATCTGCTGCTCACCGCCGGAGAGCGTGCCGGCGGTCTGGCGGAGCCGCTCGTTCAAGCGGGGGAAAATGGAAAACGCGTAGTCGCGGTTCTTCGCGTTGAGGGCCTCGTCGTTTTGCAGATAGGCGCCCATCGCGAGATTTTCGTCGACGGTCAGATTCGAAAAAATCATCCGCCCCTCCGGCACGTGGCAGAGCCCGCGCGCGACGATCTTGTGCGGCGGCGTGGCGGTGATGTCTTCCCCGAGAAACGTAACGCGGCCCGATTTCGGGCGAAGCAATCCGGAGATGGTGCGCAGGGTGGTGGTTTTGCCGGCGCCGTTGCCGCCGATGAGGGTGACGATCGAGCCTTGTTCGATCTGAAACGAGATGCCGGCGAGAGCGGAGATCGCGCCGTAGGAGACGTGGAGGTCGGAAACGCTGAGCATTCGGGCGATTTTGATTTAACCACTAATGCGCACTAATGAAATGGAATGAGGGGAATTCAGAAGGATGGATTGGATTTCAAAACATTCCCCGGGAATTAGTGAAAATTAGTGGTTCAAAACTCAGTGATGCGACAGGTTCGTGTGGTGGTCTTCGCCGAGGTAGGCTTCGATCACCTTTTTGTCGGACTGAATTTCCGCGGGCGTGCCCTCGGCAATCTTCACGCCGTAATCGAGCACGGCGATACGCTGGCAGCAGCTCATCACAACTTTCATCGAGTGCTCGACGAGCAGCACTGAGAGTTTGAACTGCTGCTGGATCTGCTGGATCAGTCGGACGAGCTCGATTTTCTCCGTCGGGTTCATGCCGGCGGCGGGCTCGTCGAGGAGGAGCAGCTTCGGCTTGGTGGCGAGGCAGCGGACGATTTCGAGGCGGCGCTGTTCGCCGTAAGGGAGACTTTTGGCGGGGGCGTCGCGGAAGCGCAGGAGATTGAAAATCTCGAGCAGTTCCTCGACGCGTTGAGTGATCGCGGCTTCGTCACGGCGAAATCCGCCGAGGCGAATCATCGAATGCAGCGGACTGGTCTCCCGGTGGAGATTGCAGGCGACGCGGACGTTATCGAAAACGGAGAGCGAGCCGAAGAGCCGGATGTTTTGAAACGTGCGTGCGATGCCGCGCTCGACGATCTCGTTCACGCGGAGGCCGGCGACGTTCTTGCCCTCGAAGCTCACGGTGCCGTCGGTCGGCTGGTAGACGCCCGTGATCAGGTTGAAGACGGTGGTTTTTCCGGCGCCGTTGGGGCCGATGAGGCCGCAGAGCTCATTCTCGCCGACGGAAAAATCGACCGCGTTGACTGCGGTGAGGCCGCCAAAGCGAATCGTGACTTTGTCGAGGTGAAGGAGTGCGGGCATCAGGACGTCGGCGGGAGCTGAGTCGGTGGATCGATTTCCAGATCGCGCACGCCGCGACGCTGGCGCATCCGCTCGGTGTGCTGACGAATCTGGTCCTTCAGCGATTGGGCGTGCGGCACGGCGTGGAGCACAAAATTCGGCGTGGTGCGATCGGCGGTGACGAGCACGACGTCGCCGCAGCCCACCAATCTCAGCCAGAACGGCTCGACGACGGAGTAGTCGCGCACGCGGTAGAGTTCGATCTCGTTGGTCTTTCGGGACAGAAGTCCGGTCGTGATTTTGACGCGCTCCGACGTAATTTCATACCGGTTACACTTGGTGCCGATCCAGACCGCGATCAGCCAGAGCGCGGGGATGGTCAGGCCCAGCAGAACCAGTGGGTTCTGGTTGGCGGCCGGGAGGTAGAAATACGCGGCTAGCACGCCGGCGGCGAGGAGGAGGCACAGGAAATAGGAGCCAAAATTCGTCCATTGCGAAGGCGTGCCGCGCCAGACGGGAGTTTCTGCAGTGTCGGTCGGTGGGATCATGCGGTAGGGGCGGCCGAAGCGGCCTTGGATTTCTTCGAAGGGCGGAATCCGAAGTTAAACAGCCCCTGCGGCCGCACAAGCATCAGCACGATCAGGAGAAACGAGTAAATGATCATCCGGTATTCTGCGATGGGGCGGAGGAGTTCCGGCAGCAGGGTGAGGAGAATCGCGGCGAGAATGACGCCGAGGGTGTTGCCCATGCCGCCGAGGATGACCATCACCACAATCTCGATACTCTTGGTGAAATCGAAACCGGTCGGAGTGATGGTGAGCTTGAAATGGCCGTAGAGCCCGCCCGCGATCCCGGCGAAGAATGCCCCGATGACGAAGGCGACGATCTTGTAGCGCGTGGTGTTGAGGCCGACAGCCTCGCTGGCAATCTCGTCATCGTGCGTGGCGAGAAAGCCGCGGCCGTAGGTGGAATTGACGAGACAGGTGACGACGAAAACGGTGAGGGCGACGAATGCGATTACCCAAAAGATTGTCGTGTAGGCGGGGATACCGTTTAGGCCGAGCGCGCCGCCGAATTTTTCGACGTTCTGAAAAATGACGCGGATGATTTCGCCGAAGCCGAGGGTGACGAGCGCGAGGTAGTCACCCTTCAAGCGCAGGGAAGGCACGCCGACGAGGAGTCCGGCAAACGCGGCGCAGAGACCGCCCGCAAAGAGTGCCGCGGTGAACATCGCGCCTTGCGTGAGGGCGGTGCCGCCGGCGGCGCCCAGGAGTTGCGGCGCGAGGAAAAGGCTGACCGCTGCGGAGAACTAGGCGCCGACCGACATGAAGCCGGCGTGGCCGAGCGAGAACTGGCCCGTGTATCCATTTACCAGGTTCAGTGAGACGGCGAGAATGATGTTGATCCCGATCCCGATCAGGACGTCGAGATGGTAGGGATCGATGTGCTCTGAGAAACGCGAAATTCCGAACGCGACGAGAAACGCGCCGAGCAGGGCTAAGTGGGGCTTGGGCATCGCGGAAAAATTAGATCACGGACCGATGACTTTTAATGTGGAAAGCTGGAAAGCAGGAAAAGGAGTGACCTGATTTTTCCATCTTTCCCGCTTTCCACATTCTGATTTGGCCGGGCTCATACTTTCTCCACCGTGAACTTGCCCAGCAGGCCGGCGGGGCGGAAGAGGAGGATGATGATCAAGATCGCGAATGCGATGGCGTCCTTGTAGGTCGACCACTGGCTGCCATTCACGAAGGTCTCGACGGTGCCGAGGAGGAGCCCGCCCAGCGCGGCGCCCGGGATATTGCCAATGCCGCCGAGGACGGCGGCGACGAACGCCTTGAGACCGGGCATCACGCCCATGAGGGGGTCGATCGACGGGTAGTTCAGCGCGTAGAGGATGCCGCCCGCGCCGGCGAGAGCAGAGCCGAGACCGAAGGTGAACGAGATCACGACATCGTTGTTCACGCCGACCAGTTGGGCGGCCTTCGGATTGAGCGACACGGCGCGCATGGCGCGGCCCATTTTCGTGCGATAAACGATGAACTGCAGGCCGAGCATCAAGAGCACGGCCACGACGATAACGATGAGCTGGTTCGTGGAGATCACGAGCGAGCCGAGTTGAAAATTGGTGACGGGAAATACGGCGGGAAACGTGCGCGGCGCGGCGCCGAAAAAGACCTGGCCGCTGTATTCAAGAAGCAAGGATACGCCGATGGCGGTGATGAGGACGTTGAGCGTCGCGCCGCCGCGCAGCGGACGGTAAGCGAGTTTCTCGATAATCATGCCGAGGAGGGCACATCCGGCCATGGCGGCGAGTAGGACAGCCATCCCGCCCCAGAGCGTGCCCTCGGGCACCAGTTTCCCGATGTAATAGCCGATAAACGCCCCGACCATGAAGACGTCCGAGTGCGCAAAATTAATGAAGCGGAGGACGCCGTAGACCATCGTGTAGCCCAGCGCGATGAGGGCGTAGATGGCGCCGAGGGAGAGGCCGTTGAGGAGTTGTTGGAGGAATTCGGACACTCGGAAGAGAGAGCTAGGAGTCTAGAGCTTAGGGCTGAGAGCCAAGAGAATTACGCAGGCCGCTGAGCATGCGACTGATTTCCTCGGCGTCGGCATGGATTCGGGCGCAATCTTGCTCTGACAGGAAACACTGGTTTCGGGCGATGACGGCCTGTGTGACCACTTCATAGAGCGAGCCGGCTGCGTAACCCAGAAACTTGGCGAAGTCCGCGTCCGAACGCGCGGATCCCTCGGCAATGTTGGATGAAATGGAAACCGCAGCGCGTCGCATTTGGGCTGTTAGCCCAAACCGCTCGTCAGCCGGAAAATCGCGGGTGAGCCCGTAAACGGAGTCAGCGAATCCAACTGCTTTTTGCCAAACCTGAAGTTTCTCAAACTTGAACACAGTGTCTTGCTCTCAGCTCTAGACTCTTCGCTCTCAGCTGGAATCACGGCACCACCGATTCGAAAAACTCCGACTTGCCGTTCTTCACGGCAAGCATCACGGCGGCTTTCTGGCTGTTGCGCTTTTCGTCGATCGTCGTCTTGCCGGTGACTCCGACGAAATCTTTCGTGGCGGCGAGAGCGTCGCGGAATTTCGGGCTGTCGGTGGTGCCTGCGCGCTCCATGGCGGCGGCGATGACGAACATCGCGTCGTAGCCGAGGGCGGAGACGCCTTCGGGTTTCTCGTTGTTCCAGCGCTTCTGAAAACGCTGCACGAAGGAGCGGACTTCGGGCGCGTGATTGTCGGCGGAGAAATAGGTGCAGTAGTAGGTGCCGTCGACCGCCTTGCCGCCGAGTTCGGTGAGCTGCGGCGCTTCCCAACCGTCGCCGCCGATGATCGGGACGTTGAGGCCGAGCGAGCGGGCTTGGATGCAGATGAGCGCGGCCTCGCTGTAGAAGCCGGTGGCGGCGATTACGTCCGGTTTTGCCGTGCGGACGGCGGTGAGTTGCGCGCGGAAATCCTTGTCACCCTCGGCGTATTTCTGCTCGGCCACGATCTCGCCGCCGAGCGCGGTGAAGCGCTCGCGCAGCACGGCGGAGAGGCCGACGCTGTAGGGCGAGTTGGTGGCGGTGAGGAGCGCGACGCGTTTGGCCTTGAGTGAGCCGTGCGCGAATTTCGCGAGCACGGCGCCCTGGAATGGGTCGATGAAACAGATGCGGAAAATGTAGTCGCCGATGGCGGTGACGCGCTCGTTGGTCGACGAGATCGCCATCATCGGGATCTTCGCGTTTTGGCAGATGGGCCCGGCTTCGAGGGAATTTGCGGAAGCGTTGGCGCCGATGACGGCGACGACCTTGTCGCGGGAAATGAGCTTTTTCACGGCCGTGGCCGACTCGCCCTGCTTCGATTGGATGTCCTCGACGACGTAGTCGAGTTTGCGGCCGAGGACGCCGCCCTTGGCGTTGATCTCGTCGATGGCGAGCAGGACGCCCTTGCGCGTGGCGACGCCGAAAGCGGCGTCTTTGCCGGTGAGCGACGCGTAGTGGCCGATCTTGATCGGGTCTGCGCTTGCGGCGGACGCACTGACGACGGCGACTAGCGCGAGAGCGAGAAGGAGGAGAGAACGGGAATTCACGGGGAGATGGAGTGGAAAAATTCAGGGCGGCCGTCGCGCACGGTGACCACGACGGCGGCTTTAGCCGCGTTGCGCTGGGCATCGATCGTGGTGAGGCCGGTGGCTCCGGGAAAATTGCTTGTAGCGGCGAGGGCGTCGCGGAGCTTCGGGCCGGCGGTGGTGCCGGCCCGGCGAAGCGCATCGGCCAGGAGGAGCGCGGCGTCGTAGGCGAGAGCGGAGCCGCCGTTGGGCGTCTCGCCGGAATATTTGGCACGAAATTTTTGGACGAACTCCTGCACTTCCGGGGCCAACCAATCCGGCGCGAAGTGGGAAACATAATACGTGCCCTCGGTGGCCTTCGCGCCGATGGCGAGCAGCTCGGGCGACTCCCAGCCATCGC
>JANPIT010000384.1:0-3462 GCA_031425115.1 Opitutaceae bacterium
GAACATCGGCGTCAAGGCCATCCACCGCAACCTCGCCACCTCTATCGACGACGCGATCATGGACTACGGCCTCGCCGCCTGGGCCCGCCGCAACAACATGACCCTCCGCCCGGGCGCTCACGCCTACGTGCTCGGCAACCCCGGCCGGCCCTTCCAGTTCAAGTTCGACGTCAACGGCGACGGCCGCATGGAAGACATCGCGCTCTCCGCCGCCGAGGTCGGCCTGCCCGCCGCCGTTCGTAAATACTACGCCGTCGAACTGAACGCGGAGCGCGTGTGGGACAACAAGTGGCGCGCCCAGCTCTCCTACACGTGGTCGCACAGCTACGGTAATTCCGAGGGCCTGGTGCGCTCCGACAACGGCCAATCCGACGCCGGCCTTACTTCCTCCTTCGACTCCGTCGGCCTCATGGAAGGCGCCTACGGCAATCTGCCCAACGACCGCCGCCACCAGTTCAAGGCCTTCGGCGCCTACGCCGTCCTGCCCACGCTCAGCGTCGGCCTCAACCTCCGCTACTCCTCGGGTCGCCCGAAGAACATGTTTAGCTACCACCCCACAGAGAGCATCGCGCAAGGCTACGGCGCGGAGTCGTTCTACTCGCCCACGGGCCAGCTCATCCCCCGCGGCAGCCTCGGCTATACGAAATGGGTGTTCTACAACGATCTCAGCGCCACCTGGCGGCCGGGCTGGGGCCGGAAGAAGGTCTCGTTCAACGCGAGCATGACCAATGTGGCGAATTTCCACACGACGACCGAGATCGTCGAGCAGGCCACAGTGGCCAACGGCCAGACGCGCACCGGCGCCTACGGCATGCCGGCCGCCCTCCAGTCCCCGCGCTCGGTGCGGCTGAGCGCGTCCTACGACTACTGATACGCGCTGCGCGTCGCCTTTGGCCTCACTCTCGGGGCGCCGCTTGTCGGCGCCCTCGGGGGCCAAAGGCTCCGCGTCAATCGCGCGGAGGAAACTCGCAGGGCACCGGCAGCCGGCCGTGCCGGCGATAGGCGGTGAAATCGGCCCGATCCACCGTCCAGATTTTGCAGCGGCCTGTCAGTTCGGTCATCCGCACCAAGCAAGCGTCGGCCAAATCCATTTCCCGGTCGGCGTATTTGTTGCACAGCGCGAGCAACCGATCCAGTTCGGCACTGAGGCTGAAATCCGGATCCAGCACGAGATCGCCGCGCGCCAGCAGCGACAGCACTCCGCGGGGCGAACCCAGCATCCACGCGGTCTCCAGCACCACGGCCTCGCAGGTGTGAAATGGCGTCAAGTTGCGCAAGCTCGTCACGGCCCACGCATGGTGTTGGTCGCGCGAATCGGCGGCCGCGACCAGCAATCCGGTGTCAGCGATTCGCTTCATGCCGGGCCAGCAGCCTCTGCCGAACCGTCGCCCGCACCCGGCGATTGGTATAGGGGCCCAAACCGAGGGACACCGAGCCGATGAAATCTTCCGAGGCAAATTTCTTCGGTTTGCCGTCACCCTGCGCCACGTCTCGCTCGATGAGATCGCGCACATACTTGCCTCGACCGAGCCCCAGTTGGGCCGCGCGGGATTCCGCTTTGGCCAGCAGCTCGGGCTTGATCCGGAGGGTGAGCACCTTTGTCATACGCCAGCGTAAACAAGCCTCACCCGACCCTGAGTCAAGTTCGCGCAGGACAGCGGCGGGCGCCCCTCCATGGCCTTTTGTTTTGGCTATACAAAGACC
This sequence comes from Opitutaceae bacterium, assembly GCA_031425115.1. Taxonomy (GTDB): domain Bacteria; phylum Verrucomicrobiota; class Verrucomicrobiia; order Opitutales; family Opitutaceae; genus ER46. Next base: position 1,705 of record JANPIT010000384.1, read on the forward strand.
TGAACCGTAGGTCAGCGCGCTTGCGCGCGCCAAACCGCGTCCGCAAGCGGACTGGCCTACAGTTACGCAGCCAAACCAAAAGACCATGGGCGCCCCTCACCCGAGCTGCCCTGCAACGCTTCCACTTCGGCCTTGAGCTGCTTTGTCAGCCGGCTTCCTCTCGCGCGGTATTTCGCGCCCCCGACCACACGGGGCCGCGCCTTCGCCCACCCACCTCCCTCCCATGACCGCGCCCTCCGCGCCCGCCTCACCTCAACTGCGGGGGCCGATCGCCGCGCAGGAACGTATCGCCGTCATGGATATCGTGCGCGGCTTCGCGCTCCTCGGCATCCTGATCATGAACATGCCGGGTTTCTCTTCCTCGTATTTCGCCGGCGCCGACGGCTCGCACCTCTGGCCGGGCTCGATCGACCGCATCGCAGAGTCGACGCGCGACATGCTCTTCTCCGGAAAGTTCAACAGCATGTTCAGCCTGCTGTTCGGCCTCGGCTTCACGATTCAGCTCGGTCGGATGATGGCGAAGGATCCCGCGACGGCCCCGGGGCTGTATGCGCGCCGGCTCCTGGTCCTGGCCGCGTTCGGCCTCGTGCACGTCATGGTTTTCTGGACCGGTGACGTGCTGCACATCTACGCCGTGCTCGGCGCGGCGCTGCTGTTCCTGCGCAACGCGTCCAACCGGACCGTGTATGTCCTCCTCGGCATCTGCCTGCTGTTTCCCCTGGTCGTGGGCCTGCTGCGGCTCGCCATCGTCACGCCGGAGATGGTGAAGAAAATGGTCGCCGACAGTCAGGCCTGGGAGGCGTCCAACAATCTCGCCTACGGCAAGGGCACTTTCCTGCAGGCGGCACGCGAGCACACCCGCGAGTTCTTCTATTTCTACAGCGAACCGCTCAGCCTGCTGCGCACGCTCAGTTTCTACGCGCAGATGGCGACGACGCTGTTGCTCGGTTTTCTGATCGGTCGCAACGGCTGGGTGAAACGCATTCCGGAATTCATGCCCGTGATTCGCCGCCTGCAATGGCGCGCGCTTGCGATCGGCATCGTGTGCGCCGCGATCTTCGGCCTCATCCGCGAACTCTACCGCGAACCGGGCCCCTCTCTGATCAAGGTGCTCGGTTCCAACGCGTATGTGCTCTGCCGGCTGGCGATGATGTGCTTCTACGTCCTGACCATCGTGCGGCTGTCGCAGCTCGCGGCGTGGCAGCGTCGCTTCGCCCCTCTCGCCGCCGCGGGCCGGATGCCGCTCACGAATTATTTGGCGCAGACGCTGATGGCGACCACGCTATTCTACGGTTGGGGCTTCGGGCTGTTTGGCCGCGTGGGCCCCGCGCTCGGCCTGGTGATCGCGTTCGTGATGTTCTTCGTCATCCAGGTGCCGCTCAGCCTCTGGTGGCTGCGCCGCCACGAACACGGCCCGCTCGAATATCTCTGGCGCCGTCTCACCTACGTGCAGCCCACCGGCGTGCAGGGCGCCACCGCGGCCGCGCGCTGAACCTTCCGGATCGCGCCGCCGCGAAGGCATTCTCCAAAAAACACCGCCGGCCCGAACAATTCCGCGATCGCCCGCTCATTCCCGTGTCGCGGCCGCCGGCACGGCGGCCGTCGCGGCGGGCCTTGGCTTCACCCGCTCAAACGGCCAGCGCGTGAAGGCAAAACTCTGCCCGTTGAGCCACCGTCCGATGACCGTCGAACGCACGCCGTAGTGATACGTCGCGAATAACACGATGAAGGCAATCGCCAGCACGAGGTTGAAGAGCC
>JANPIT010000385.1:0-4205 GCA_031425115.1 Opitutaceae bacterium
CGTGTCCACGCCGCCGGAGGTCTCGATCGTGACCTTGTTACCCGAGACCGAGTGTTTGTAAGGGCCGGTCTTGTCCAAGGTCTTGTTCGAACCGTTCACGCGCGTCGCCGTGACGCTCGTAATCGTCGGCGTCGCGGTGCCACCGATGTCGGTGCTGCTCACCGTGAAGGTGATCGGTTTCTCGTTCGGCGAGATATTGCGCACGTTGCTCGTCAGCACCGGCTTCACCGTGTCCACGATCGTGAACGTTGCCGTCGTCGTGGAGGCGTTGCCGCATGCGTCGGTGGTCGTGAACGTCACGGTCACGGCACCCGACGCCCCGCAGCCGTCGGAGAGCGAGGTGCCCGAGAAGTTGTTGCTCCAGGTGACACTGCTGCCGACATCGGTCGCGCTGGCGCCAGCGTTGCTGGCGAGCCAGGCGGCGAGGGCCGCGGTGTTACCCGCACCATCGGTCTCGACGACCTTGTTGGCCGCCGCGGTGACGATCGTCGGCCTGGTGGTATCGACGATGGTGAAGCTCGCCGTTGTGTTGGACGCATTGCCGCACGCATCGGTCGCGGTGAAGATCACGCTCGTGGTGCCGGTCGCGCCGCAACCGTCGGAGACGGCGGTGAAGTTGTTGCTCCACGTCACGCCGTTGACGTCGGTCGCGCTCGCGCCGCCCTTGCTGGTAAGCCAGGCGTTGAGCGCGGCGAGGTTACCCGCGCCATCGCTCTCGACCGTCTGGCTTCCGGCCGCGGTGACAATCACGGGCTTCGTCGTATCGACGATGGTGAACGTCGCGCTGGTGGCGGATGCGTTGCCGCAGGCGTCGGTCGCGGTGAAGGTGACGGTCGCCGCGCCGGTCGATCCACAAGCCTTGGCGAAGTTCGCCGCGGAGTAGTTATTGCTCCAGGTGACGGCGCTGCCGACGTCGGTGGCTGTGCCGCCGCCGTTCGAAGCGAGCCAGGCGCTCACGGCTGAGATGTTACCCGCACCGTCGGACTCGAAGGTCTTGTTCGCGGCAGCGGTCGTGATGGTCGGCTTCGTGGTGTCGACGGTGGTGAAGGTCGCGCTCGTGGTGGACGCGTTGCCGCAAGCGTCGGTCGCCGTGAAGGTCACGGTCGCCGCGCCGGTGCTGCCGCACGCCTTGATCAGCGAGGCGGTCGTGTAATTGCTGCTCCACGTAACGGCGCTTCCGATATCGGTGGCGGTGGCGCCGCCGTTCGAGGCGAGCCAAGCGCTCAGGGCCGAGCCGTTGCCGGCACCGTCGGTCTCAACCGTCTCGCTCGCCGCAACTGCCGTGATGGTCGGCTTGGTGGTGTCGACGATCGTGAAGGTCCCGCTCGTGGTGGACGCGTTGCCGCAAGCGTCGGTCGCCGTGAAGGTCACGGTCGCCGCGCCGGTGCTGCCGCACGTCTTGATCAGCGAGGCTGTCGTGTGGTTGCTGCTCCACGTGACGGCGCTGCCGACGTCGGTGGCGGTGGCGCCGCCGTTCGAGGCGAGCCAGGCGCTCAGCGCCGAGCTGTTACCAGCACCGTCGGTTTCAACCGTCGTGCCGGTGGCAGCGGTCGTGATAATCGGCTTCGTGGTGTCGACCGTGGTGAACGTCGCGGTGGTCGTCGCGGCGTTACCCGCCGCATCGGTGACCGTGAAGACAACGGTGGTCGATCCAGTTGATCCGCACGCAGCGGTGAGACCCGTGAAGTTATTGCTCCAGGTAACGATGCCGCAGTTGTCGCTGGCGGTGGCGCCGCCATTGCTGGCGACCCAAGCATTGAGCGCCGCGAGGTTGCCTGAACCGTCGGACTCAATGGTCTTGGCTGTCGCCTGACTGAGGAAGGCCGGAGCCTCCATGTCCCGGACGGTTACTTTGAATGTCGCGCTCGCGGTATTGCCGGCCACATCGGTCGCAGTCGCGGTGACGATCGTTTCACCTTTGACGAACGCCGTTCCGGACGCGGGGCTATAGCTTACGGTCACGCCCGGGCAGTTGTCGGTCGCAGAAGCTGCACCGGTCAACGAAACGTTTGCAGCACACGCACCGGAGGAGGTGTTAACGATGAGATCGCCATTCGAGACGACGGTGGGTTTCTGCGTGTCCGTCACGGTCACGGTGAATGTTTTGCTCGTCGTGTTGCCGGAAGCGTCCGTGGCGACCGTGGTGACCGTCGTGGTGCCGATGGCAAAGAAGCTACCCGAGGCTGGCGTGCTCACGGCGGAAGCGCCCGAACAGTTGTCGGAGGCTGTAACCGAGAAGCTCACGTTCGCGCCGCATAGCCCGAGGCCATTCGCGACCGCAATATTGGCCGGCACTGTCAGCGTGGGCGGCGTCGAATCCAGAACGCGAATCGACACAGTGTCGGTGGCGATTGCCCCTTTGTTGTCTGTTACGGTCAACGTCACGGTGTTGTTACCCACGGGCAAGGTCACCGCCGGATATTGCCCGGCGGCAGTCCCAAAGGCCCCGGACCAAGTGAAGGTCAACGCCCCATTTTCCGGGTCAGTCCCCGAACCGCTAAGCCCGACGACCGCATTGCAGCTTGCGCCGCCCGCCACGGTTTGATCGGCGCCGGCATTGGCCGTTGGCGGCTGGTTGGCCGGCACACTGATTGAGAAGGATTTGCTGGCTTGGAGATTGGTGGGATCCGTAAACACGATCGTAACGCCGTAGGACGAACCGGTGTCCGCCGCAGTGGGTGTCCACGAAAACGTTGCGGCCAGGGGCTGCGCCGCCGAGGTGCCGGACGCCGGGGACAGCGTCGCACCGGGCGGCAGACCTTGATGGGTGACGGTGAGGTTACCGCCATCCTGGTCCGTGCCGGTGATGACGTTGGTGAAGAGCTGGCCGACTGGCAGCACAAACGGGCCGGAATTTCCCGCAGCCACTGGAGGGCGGTTTACGGTGCCGTCGATGATCTGGATAATGAAGTCGAACGACACCGCGCTCGTGCCAATTGGCGAACCCGGACGATTGTCGTTCGCGATGACCTGAACGGCGTAAAGCTGGCCGACGGTGGTGCTCACGGTATTCCACGTAAGGACGCCTGCCGACGAAACAGAGAGCGTATGCCCGCCCGCCGAAGGGACGTTGGGGATGTTCGACTCGGCCGATGTTGCCATCCGGAACGTGACGGGATCGCCATCCACATCCGAAAATGAAATCGGCACCGTGTTCAAACCGCCTCGCGCCATCTGCAGCATGATCGGACTGGAAATGACGGGCGCCCCAGCGTTGCCATTTCTGAGATCGACCACCGTGCGCACCGTCATCGATTGGCCGGAGGCATTGATCAAACCTCCGATTCGGCAGCAGCTTGTGCCCGTGATCGTATACGGTCCAGCCCCGGAGTAGGTATGCGTGAGCACCGTCCGCGTAACGAGGAATTGAGGATCCGTGGCAATTACCACCTGCGGATTCGCCGTAAAACCGGGCGAGCCATCGCCCCAGTTATAACTCAGTGTATCATCGGCACCGGTCCGCCAGGCCTCTATAATCGTGAGCTCGATCGTATTGGCAGGCGACGCCAGCTTTCGCCAGGTCAGATTGGCGCCGCGAAAGTGACTCGCCTGGGCCGTCGATGCAGCCAGCAGGAGGCCGCACACGAGAGCGAAAACGGATTTGATCAAACGCTGGCGCAATGGCGCGGCGGAAACGGACTTCGCGGGGCTGGTGGACATCATGATAGGATCTCGTTGAGCGGACGTGGCACTGTGAAGCCAACGCAAGTCTCCAGCCGCTTCGAAACGCGGCAGCAGGGAAGAACGCTGGATGAAAAATATGTGAAATATTAGCATCGCGTGAGTCAACCGGATTCCAGGTTATAACCATGTTACGTATCGACTGTTATCCACACGCCGACGCCGAGCTCCACATGGGACGTCAGCCCTTCACTATATAGGAGGATTATCATCTAACCCAAGTTCCGCGCAATAAAGGGCCGGCAACCATCCAGCGGCGGAGGTAAGGCAGGCCACAGGCCTGCGAGTCACCTGCTGCGATTGCGCGCAAAAAAGCCGGCCGACCCCGAAGGGCCGGCCGGCTGGAAGGATTCGCGGCGTGTGCAGAAGCGCTGCGCTTACTTCGTCAGCGTCGGGTTGACGACGTAGACGAGGAACTGCGCCGTTGCCACGTTGCCACATTCATCCACGGCCGAGGTGGAAATCGTCCAGACCGTGTCCACGCCGCCGGAGGTCTCGATCGTGACCTTGTTACCCAAGACCGG
>JANPIT010000386.1:0-13900 GCA_031425115.1 Opitutaceae bacterium
AATCCTTCGATGCTCACCATGGCGTCGCCGACCGGTGCGCCGGTGTCGAGGATGAGGTCGGCGAAGTCGGTGAGCTTTTTCCCGTCGGCGCGTTTCGACGTCGACGCCTCGGCGTGGCGCCGGCTGACGAGGGCGACCACCCGAACCCCGCGGCGTTGGAATTGCTCGGCCATCTCGATCGGCACGACGTTGCAGCCGCTGGAGGAGACGACGAAGGCGGTGTCGGTTTTCTCGAGGTCGAAGTTGCGGAGGATGCGCTCGGCGAGGCCGCTGACGTTTTCCAGGAACATGGCCTGGCGCTGGCCGTTGGCGCCGACGACGAGGTTGTGGAAGGAGAGCGAGAGCTCGACGATGGGGTTGAAGCCCGCGAAGGAGCCGTAGCGCGGCCACATCTCCTCGACCATGATACGCGAATGACCGGAGCCGAAGACGTGCACCATGCGGCCGGCGAGAATCGTGGCTGCGAACCAGTCGGCGGCGGTGGCGATCTCGGCGTGTTGAGCGGCGACGGTATCGATTAATTCGCGCGCGCGGGCGAGGTAGGTGGCGGAAGGTGTCATCATTAAAGGAGAGAATTGCGCGCGGCCCCGATGGCACCGGCCCATTCGCCGAGCATCGCCGGCACGACGGGCACCCGGTGGCCGCCGGGCCGCCACTCGACGCGGTCGAGTTCGGCGGCGAGCGGCGGAAAGAGGGCGTCACCGGCTTGCGCGATGCCGCCGCCGAGCACGACGACGGCGGGATCGAAGAGATTGATGCAGGAGCCGATGGCGCAGCCGAGCGCGCGGATGGAGCGGAGCCAGACGCGGGTCGCATCGACGTCACCCGCGCGGTGAGCGGCGACGAGGGCGGTGGTGGTGGAATATTTTCCGTGCGTGCGGGCGGCCACGGTGCAATCGCCGATCATGACTTCAATGGCGCCGGGCATGCCGGTGATGCTGACCTCGCCCTCAGGGTCGAGGCAGAGGTGACCGATGTGGCCGGCGCGACCGATGGCGCCGCGCAGCAAGCGTCCGTCACTGAGCACCGCGCCGCCGACGCCGGTGCCGAGCGTGAGCATGACGACATGTTGCTGCCCCCGCGCGGCGCCCGTCCACGCTTCACCGAGTAGGGCGGCATGTGCGTCGTTCAGCACTGGCACGGGGAAGGTGCGGCCGAGAGCTACAGTCCAATCGACACCGGCGAGACCGGCGAGTTTCCCGGGGAGATGGGCGATGCTGCGGGCGTCGGCGGCGGCGAGGCCGGGCGCGCAGAGACCGACGGAAGTGGGCGGGGCGGCGAGGGCGCGCTCGAAATCTGCGATGGCGGCGCGGGCGTGCTCGCGCCATTCCGCGACGGAGGCTACGCCGTCATCGGTGGCGCGGGTCGAGCGATGCAGCACAGCGCCGTCGGGCGCCACGGCGACCGCCTTGAGATTCGTGCCCCCGACATCGATGCCCGCAGACCAGTTCATTGGTAGAGATGAGCGAGGCTGCGGCGGTAGCCCTCGTAGTAGGCCTCGAGTTGCTCCTCGGCGGCGTGCGCGTTCGTCGTCCCCACAAACTGGTGACTGGGTAGCATCACGGGAGTGTGCCCGCGCGCGAGCAGACGTTCCGCGGTTTCACAGCGTAGTAGGTTGATCAGCATCGCGCCAGTGACAGTCGAGGTCGGACCCGTGCGCCAGGCGAGCCCCGGCACTTCGACGACGCAGTCGCCGGGCGGGCAGTGGTTGTCGAGCACGACGTCCGCGACATCGATGAGCTTCTTGCCGGAAGAGTGCGCCGCCTTCGACTGCGAGCAATGCGCGACGGAGACGAGGCCGATGACGGGCATGCCGCGGGCCTTGGCGCCGAGGGCCATCTCGACGATGAGCGGACGGATGCCCGACGTGGAGATGACGATGAAGGCGTCGTGCGGACCGAACTTGAAACCGGAGAGGAGCTCACCGGCGTAGCCCTCGATTTTCTCGAGGAAAAGCGGGCCGCGAAGGCCGTTCATGCCGACGGTGGCGCAGTGCTGCGACACAGCTTGCTCGGCCCAGGAGTAGAAGCCGACGAAGCAACCCTGACGCGGCGCCATCTCCTCGCACATCATGCGCGAGTGGCCGGCGCCGAACATGAAAACGAGTCCGCCCTGCGCGATGCTGTTGGCGCAAATCTCGGCCGCGCGCTCGACCGCGGGGAGCTGGGTCGCGCGGAGTTGCCCGAGCAGTTGGAGCGTTTTGTCGTAGTAATCGGTGGCGGCGCTCATGTCGGATAGTTGAAGCTGAAAGGTGAAAACCAAAGGACTGGACTAGGAGATGAGCGCGTTAGGGCGCGAGGGTGGCGGGGATCTGACCCTCGCTCACGCACCAGCCGCCGTCGACGGCGAGGACCTGGCCGGTGACGAAACGAGCGGCGGGGCTGAGCAGAAACACGGCGGCGCCGTCGCAGTCGTCGGGTCGGCCAATGCGACCGCCATCGAGCGGCTGCTTGGTGGCGACGAACCTCAAGATGGTCTCGTCCGCGGCGGCGCGGCGGGCCATGGGCGTTTCGACCAGCGCGGGCGCGAGGACGTTGAAGCGGATGTTTTGAGCCGCGTAGTAAGAGGCGGCCGACTGCGTGAAGCCGACGATGGCAGCCTTGGCGGCGGCGTAGACATGGGTCGCAAAAAATGTCGGCGAAGGCGACCAGCCGAGGACGGAGCCCATGTTGAGAATGGCGCCGCCGGTGCCTTGAGCGATGAATTGCCGCACAGCGGCGCGGTTGGAAAGGATGACCGAGTGGAGATTCAGCTCGAGCGTGGCGCGCAGGCCCTCGTCGGTCACTTCGTGGAGTGGACCATCGCCGAGGCGGCGGCCGCTCCCGCCCGCGACGTGATAGAGCGCGTCGAACCCGCCGAACCGCTCGCTCGCGAGCGCGATTGCGGCCGGCGCGTGGGCCGGATCACGGGCGTCGCCCTCAAGGCTCGCGGCCCGCGGGCCCAAGTGCGCGAGGGCGGCGGTGGCGCTGGCGGGGTCGCGACCCGTGACGACAACGCCGCGCGCACCGGCCGCAAGAAACGCCGCCGCGGCGGAGAGACCGAGGCCGGTGGTGCCACCGATCACGACGAGCGTTTTTTCCGACAGGGGTTCCGCGGCCATTGCGGACCGAGTCGACGCGGCCGGGCAGGGTCGCTCAATCATTAACAAATCGCTGGACACATAAACTGATATGATAACGAATGCGGGCTTTTCATGGCGCGCCCCCGTTCTCCCCACGTCCTGGAAGTGAAGGCGGCGCTCGCCGCCCGGCTGCAAAGCGATTTCGCGCATCCGGGCGGACGCTTCCTCTCGACGCGCGCGGTGGCGCAGCGATTCGCGGTCAGTTATCAGACGGCGCACCGGTTACTCGGGGAATTGCAGGAGGAGGGTCTGTTGCAGCGGCGTGCGGCGTCGGGGTCGTATGTGCCTGGAACGCGCACCGCGCTCGAGGGCGTGCAGTTGATCTTTCACCCGCGGGCGAAGCGCAAAGGCAGTTTCGGGGCTCATCTGCTCGAGCGGCTCGAAGCAGCGCTGGCGTTGCAAGGCGTGTCGGTCGTGCGGAGCTGGCCGGAGGCGGGCGCGGTCTCGCGGCGGCGAGAGACGTATTATCCGGTGGTGTGGGAGTGCCCGGCGGCGATTCGCGCCGCGGCGGATGCGCGCACGTTCGCGTTGTGCCTCAACGACCGGCCGCCCGTCGGACTGGGTGGCACGTATGTCGACGCCGTGACGACGGATGATTTTTCCGGTGGAGCATGCGCCGCGGAATTGCTGAAGGAGCGGACGGGGCATGCGGACGGATTTGCCGTGCTGGCCGGCCCCGCGGACGATGTGCGCAGCGTGCAACGCGTCGCGGGTTTTCGGGCGCATGCCGGCGTGACCCGCGTGATCAGCGCCGACTCGTGGTATGTCGAGGCGGGCACCGCGAAAGCGGCGGCGATTTTGGCGACAAAGCCGGTGGGGATCTTTGCGTGTAACGACCGACTCGCGGAAGCGGTGATCGCGTTCTGTGCGGCGCAGGGGATTCCGCGACCGCCGCTCGTGGGTTTTGACAACGCTCCGGTCGCAGAGCGGCTGCGGCTGACGACGATCGGCATCCCGTGGACCACGATGGTCGCACAAGCGGTCAGTGTTATTGGCGAACGGTTACAGGGCAGCACCGCGTCGGCCCGACTCATCAGCCTCGCGCATGAACCGGTGATGCGGTTGACGGTTTGACGCTGCGCTCCGCCGACTTTGCCCGCGATAATGCGTCCCCGTTTTGATCAAAAGCCAGCGCGGCGAATTTTGGGGTAAGAACGACCGAACCGGCTGACGGGACAATTCATTACCTGGGTGGGCGGACCCAGGAAGCGATAGCCGTCGCGTTGAGCGCCGTCTTGTCCTAGAATGACCGACTCGCCGAGAACACGGGGAGAATTAACACCGCCCACCTATGAGAGATGACTACCTGCAAGCCGCCCTCGCCGTGATCGACGATCCTAACATTCTGGTGAATGTCGTTTCCCGTCGCGTGAAGCAGCTCAAACGCGGGAATCGTCCGCTCGTGGCCTCGTTGGAAAAGCTTTCAGCGGAAGATACCGCTCTGCGCGAAATCGCCGAGGGCAAGATCACCTACGAACTCGCCACTCCGGACGAGATCGCGGCGGCGCGCTGAGCGCCCTGATTTATTTTAACCAACCCACTTACTACATGTCTCGTTCCACCATCCGTCCCGTCGGCGACCGCGTTCTCATCGAGCATATCGAGGAGAAAGAACAATCCCGCGGCGGCATCATTATCCCCGATAGCGCCCGCGAAAAACCGCAGGAGGCGAAAGTGATCGCCCTCGGATCCGGCCGCAAAACCAAGGACGGAACCGTCATCCCCTTCGAAGTCCGCGTTGGCGACAAAGTGCTCGTGGCGAAATACGGCGGCTCGGAAGTGAAGATCGACCAGAAGAAATACACACTCGTCCGCGAGGACGACATCCTCGGCGTGCTCGTCTAAAGCCGTCCCGCGTTACGCCACCCATCTAAAAAGCCCATTTTCATGTCTGCCAAACAACTCATCTTCGACGAGACGGCTCGTCACAAAATCCTGCGCGGCGTTCAGCTGCTTTCCCGCGCGGTCAAAGTCACGCTCGGGCCGAAGGGCCGCAATGTCGTCATCGACAAGTAATTTGGCTCCCCGACCGTCACGAAAGACGGCGTCACGGTCGCGTAGGAGATCGAGCTTTCCGATCCTTACGAGAACATGGGCGCGCAGATGGTGAAGGAAGTCGCCTAGTAGACTTCCGATGCGGCGGGCGATGGCACCACGACGGCTACCGTGCTGGCGGAAGCGATTTTCCAAGAGGGGCTCAAGAACGTCACCGCTGGCTCGAATCCCATTTTCCTGAAACGCGGCATCGACAAAGCGGTGGCCGCGGCGGTCACCGAGCTCGCGCGCATTTCCAAGAAGGTCAGCGACCGCGAAGAGATCCGGCAGGTCGCCACCGTTTCCGCGAACTGGGATGACGCGATCGGGCAGATCATTGCCGACGCCATGGACAAGGTCGGCAAGGACGGGACGATCACGGTCGAGGAGAACAAATCGATCGAGACCACGCTCGACGTCGTCGAGGGCATGCAGTTCGACAAGGGTTATCTCTCGCCGTATTTCGCCACCGATGCCGACAAGATGGAGTCGGTGCTCGAGGAGTCCTACGTGCTGATTTACGAGAAGAAGATATCGAGCGTGCAGGACTTGCTGCCGTTGCTCCAGACGATCGCGAAAAGCGGCAAGCCGCTGCTCGTGATCGCCGAAGAGGTCGAGGGCGAGGCGTTGGCTGCACTCGTAATCAATAATATGCGCGGCACGCTGAAGGTGTGCGGCGTCAAGGCCCCTGGCTTCGGTGATCGCCGCAAGGCGATGCTCGAAGACATTGCCATCCTCACGGGCGGCAAGTGCATCTCCGAGGACCTCGGCATCCGGCTGGAAAATATCACGCTCGCCGACCTCGGTCGCGCCAAGCGCATCACGGTCGGACGCGAGACCACCACGATCATTTCAGGTGGCGGCAAATCGTCCGAAATTCAGAGCCGGGTGAAACAGATTCGCCGGCAGATCGACGAGACGACCTCGGATTACGATCGCGAAAAATACCAGGAGCGCCTCGCGAAGCTCGCGGGCGGCGTGGCGGTCATTCACGTCGGCGCTTCGACCGAAGTGGAGATGAAGGAAAAGAAAGCACGCGTCGAAGATGCGTTGCACGCCACGCGCGCCGCGGTGGAAGAGGGTATCGTGCCCGGTGGCGGTGTCGCGCTCCTGCGCTGCACCAAAGCCTTGAACGCCCTCGTGCTGGATGGCGACGAGGCGATCGGTGCGCAGATTGTGCGCCGCGCGATCGAGTCACCGATTCGTATGCTCTGCGCCAACGCGGGCGTGGAGGGCTCGGTCGTCTCCGCCGCTGTCCTCGCCGGCAAGGGCAGCTTCGGCTACAACGTCGCCACCGGTGAATACGTGGACCTCGTGAAAGCGGGCGTCGTTGATCCGACGAAAGTCACACGCATGGCGTTGCAGAACGCCGCGTCGATCGCCGGCCTCTTGCTCACGATCGACTGCATGATCACTGACATTCCCGCCGAGCCCGCGACTGGCGCCGGCTCGCACCCGCCCGGCATGGGCGCGCATTAAGTCGGTTGTTCGCTGATTTGTTGGAGGGGCGCAGCAAGTCTGCGCCCCTACAGTCTAAATTCCGCTCCGCTTTTCTACAGTGTAACGCAATACGTTACACTGTAGTTTTTGTCCGGATACGACTCGGTCGACGCGATACGGCAGGCAGCGACTCGGGGCCTGGCCGCGACCCCGCGGGTCAGCTGGTCGGGAGGTAGGGCGCTTCGGTGTGCACTTCGTAGCGGTTGTCGAGCCGCTTGGTGAAATCCAGCGGGTCACCAACGCCAACGGTGCCGCGGGCGACCTGATAGGCCCAGACCTGGAAATAGGTGAGCGTCGCGCCGCCGTAGATGGTGGAGAACGCGCCGTCGACCGCATCGAGGCCGCAGGAAACTTTGATGCGCCCGATCCGTGGGACATGGAAACGCGCGTCGGTCGTGAACCAGTGGTTGCCCACATACACTTCTGCGTAAGCGTGAAAATCCATGTGGTTGTCCGGATCGGGAAACCCGATGTCGGGCAGATGCCCAGTCACGTAGCGGGCCGGTAGATTAAAGGTGCGGTTCAACGCGACCGCGAGGTGCGCGAAATCCCGGCACACGCCGTAGCCGCGTTGCAGGACATCCCACGCGGAGAGATCCGGCTGCCCCGACATGTAGCGATACTCGATGTTGTCGTGCAGCCACTGGCTGATGGCCGTGACGCGCGGGAGCCCGTGTTCGACGGTGCCGAATTTCTCCCACGCGAAATTGGCGAGCTTGTCGGAATCGCAGTAGCGGCTGGGCAGCGTGTAGCGCAGCAAGTCGGGTGGTAGCTCGCCCGGGCTGAGTGGCGTGGCGTGCGGCAGGTCGTGATTGTCGGGCTGCGACGAAACAGCGACAATCGCGTCGTGCCGGAAACAATTCGCGCCGGGCGCGAGGGTCACGCGCCACATCACGTTGCCGTGGGTGTCCTTGAAAGCGCGGGCCGGCAGCTGATTCCCGAGGGTCAGCGCCTCGAAAATCATCGCGTGCCGCCGGTCCGGCCGGGGCTGCAGGTTGAGCAGAAGCGAAGCCGTGCCCGTCACTTCATACGCGAGGCTGCAGCCGACGCGGACGGTGATATCGTGGCGGACAGGCGGAAGAGTAGCCGGGGACATCGGCCCTCCTATAGCACTTCTCGTGCTATAATCCAAATGGAAGACAGCGCAGCAACGGCGGCGTGTGTCCCTTGGCGACTTGCTTGTCGCGCGATGCGCGGCGCTTGGACTTGGTGCTTTTAGCTCCGAGCAAATGACGGAACCCGGGCGTGCGGCGCATGAGTTTGCCGCCGGCAGAAATTTTGAAACGCTTGGCGACGGATTTCTTGGTTTTTTGCATGATTCGGCTCAAAGCAGGGCAAACCCCGGCGGTTGAGTCTTATACGATAAAGCCACCCCCGCGCGAAAGCGACCGATTACTCCGGGCGTTTTCTAGCGAGGCGCTAACGCGTTCGCGGGCCACGGCGTTCGGGCGATCAGGTGCGCGACGGGGCACCGCTTCGCGCAGCGGAGGATGGCAGAGAAAGGCTCGCCCGGAGGCGGGTCGCGCGCTCCGTCGTTGAAAAAACTTCTCTTACTCCGCCTTCAATGGCGGCGGCAGACCGCGGAGGGCGCGGGGGAGGTTGGCGTCGAGGGCCGCGGGCTTTTCCTTGAGACTCACCATGTATTCCACGACGTCGCGGAGCTGCGACTTCGTGAGGATCGTGCCATAGATTTCCGGCATGCCGCTCGGTGCGCCTTCGCGTTTCGCGATGTCGGATTTCTTGACCGTCACTTCCTTGTTCTCGCTGTTGCGCAGCGCGAGCGTGGTGGGGGTCTCGCTGGAGACGATGCCGGCGGCGCTGTCTCCATTTTTCAACGTCACCACGAGGGTATCGAAGCCAGGGGCGATGTGGGCGTTGGGCTTCACGATGGCCTCGAGCAAATGCTCGCGGGTGTATTTCGCGCCGACCTCTGCGAGATTGGGGCCCGCATCGCCGCCATCGGCTCCGGCGCGGTGACAACGGATACAGGCGAGGGTCGGCTCATTCCGGAAAATCCGCTCGCCGCGCAGTTTGTCGCCGCCGGCGAGGGCCACCTTATACGGCGCGAGTGGATCGCTGCTCGCGGTGATGGTGGCTTCGCGTTTCGCGAGGATATCCTTGATGGCAGGCTCGCTGCGGCGGCCGGCGGCGGTGATCAGGTCGAGCTGCACGGCTGGCGCGATCTTGCCTTCATCGAGGAGCTTGAGCTGCTGCTGGAGCAACGTGGGGGCGCTGGCGTGCCGGGAGTTCGCGAGCGCGCGGAAGGCGGCGCGCTGTTCGTCAGCGGTGCCCTTGGCGACGAGGTTGGCCAGCACGGGCGCGGCGGCCTCGGGCGAGAGGCGGGCCGAGATGGGCAACGCGGCGAGGCGCAGCGTGGACGAGGAGGATTCGCTCGCGATCTTCACGGCTTCGGCAAGACGCTTGTCCTTGATCTTGTCGAGCGCGCCGAGGGCCGAGGCCCGCGTCTCACCAGCGAGGTCGCCGTTGCGCACGGCGGAGAAGAGCGCGTCGGTCGCGCCGGCGATCTCGAGCGTCTGCAGGGCGTCGAGCGCTGCGGTCTGCACCACGGCGGGGGAGTCGGAGGCGAGGAGCCCGGTGAGGATGGGCTGGAGGGCTTTGACGGCCACGGAGCGGTCGCGGGTTTTGCCTTCAAGCGGGCGATAGATGCCGACGAGGCGGTCGCGTTGCAGGGGCTTCGGCCATTGCGCGAGTTGGGCGAGCGCTTCGGCGCGGGCCTTGGCGGGGGCGTCTTTGCGCGCGGCGTATTTGGCGAGAGCCGTGGCGTTGGCGGGCTGGCCGAGACGGAAGTGGGCGTTGATTGCGCGGAACGCGACGGACTCGTCCGCGGAGTTTTTATCGAGGAGCGCGGCAAGCGCGGCGTAGTTCGCAGTGATCGGAGCGTCGTTGATCGCGATCGCGGCTTCGCGAGCGATGTAAGCGTCGCCGTCGGTGAGAAACTTGGCGACTTCCGCGCTCTTCAAGCGGCGCAGCGCGAGCAGCGTGCCGAGGCGAACGGCGGGTGCGGCGTCGGTGATGGCCGCGGAGAGAGCGGCGGTGTTGTTGCCGCCGACAAGGCCCATCACGAGGGCGTGGCGGAGATGGGCGTCGTCGTTGTTGTTGGCGCGGAGCGCGGCGAGCAGGGCGGGCGCGGCGGCGGCGTGCTTGAGCTTGCCGAGGCTTTGCGCGGCGAAGAATTTCACGCGGGCGCTTTCGTCTTTTAGTGAGGCGATGAAGGCGTCGGCGTCGGAGGCGACGCGGGCTTCGCCGAGGACCTTGAGCGCTTGCGCGCGGACCTCGGCATCTTTGTCGGTGAGGAGCGTGCGGACGGGGACGAGGGCGTTTTTATCTTTGGCGGCGAGTTGGCCAAGGCCCCAGATGGCGTGACGGCGGGCGAGCGGGCTGGCGTCGGTTTTTTTGGCGACGCTCATGAGCACGGCGATGCTGCCGGTGCCGCGCTCGGCGAGCGTGAACTGCGCTTCCTGGCGGACGCGCTGATCCGCGTGGCCGAGGAGTTTTGCGAGCTCGTCGTTGCTGCGCTTCGTCCAATCGCCGCCGATCAGCGCTTTGGTTTCCTTGATGATCGGATCGTTTTCGTGCTTCGGGTCGGAGATCGCGTAGATGCGACCACGCTTCGATTTCGGCCAACCATCGGCCCAGTCGGAGGTGTAGAGGCGGCCATCGGGGCCGAACTTCACATCGGTCGGCAGCGCGGAGGTGAGAAATGGTTTTGCCTCGCCGACCTCGTAGCTCGCGCCCTTCGGCTTGATCTTGTAAGTGTAGATGCCGCTGCGCGCGATCGCGCCTTTGAAGTGCGTGATGAAAATCGAGCCGGCGTAGGACGGGTTCAGGCCGGTGCCGGGATAATATTCGATGCCGGATGGGCCGTCTTCGATGTTGCAGATCGGCGGGACGATATAAGCGGCCTGGCCAGGGTGCCGCTGGTGCCAGAGTTTTTCCGTGTTCCACGGGCCGGCTTTACCGAGCGGGGCAAACTGATACCCGATGCGCCAGCCGCTGTCTCCGCCTTCGACGATGTGGACGAGGCGTTCTTCGTCGCCGTTGTCGCAGTCGTTGTCGCCGGTGAGGAGGTCGCCATATTCATTGAAGATGAGCGACTGGGGATTGCGCAGGCCGGTCGCGAAGAGCTCCATGCCGGTGCCGTCCGGGTTGCAACGATACACGGCGCCTTCGTCGGGTGTGTTGATGACGCCGCCTTCCTTGGTCTTCACGGTGGCGCCGCGGTCGCCATTGCTGAAATAGAGTTTGCCGTCGGGGCCGAAGACGAGGCCGTGCAGGTCGTGCCCCGTGAAATTGAAACGCACGCCGTAGCCGCGGCTGATCTCGGTGCGCGTCTCGGCTTTCTTGTCGCCGGTGAACTGCCACACGCTCGGAATGTTGGTGAAGTAAACTTTGCCGCGGCGTGCCAGGACGCCGGAGGCGATGCCGTCGAGCGGGGAGTTGAAACCGTCGGCGTAGACGTAGCTCTTGTCGGCGACGCCATCGCCATCGCTGTCTTCGACGAGGCGGAGCACTTCGCCCTCGATGGAGAGCTCTTTTTCACCGGCGGCGCCGAAGGCTTTCTTGATCAGCGCGGTGCGGTCCTCGACCGTGCGGCACGCGAGCTCGTCTTCGAGCATCCACATGTAGTCGCGGATATCGAGGACGCTGCTGCGGTAACGATACGTCTCCGCCACGAAGATACGGCCCTTCTCGTCGAAGTTGAACGCGACGGGATTCGCGAGCATGGGCTCGGCGGCCCAGAGTTTCATGACGAGGCCGTCCGGCACTTTCATTCGTTTGATCGCTTGCGCCGCGTCCTCGGAAGCCTCGGCGATTTCTGGCGTGGCCTTGCGGGTGCCACTATCCTTGATCACGCCGGTCTTCGTGGGTTTGGCGTCGTCGTCATTGGCGTCGGCGGCGCGGGCAAGGGGATAGGCAAACAGGGCGGCCGCGCACATCGCGGCCCGGAGGGCGGTGGGACGATTCATGGGGAGGAAGGAGGGTAGGCGTGAGGCCGGGGGCGGCAAGACGCGCGCGGTGGAAAAAATGTGCGGGACGTTGCACGAGCGGGGCGCGCGCAATCGTTATACAATGAACATGGCATCCCAGGCGCAATCGAAGCCAGCTCAGAGCACCGGTCTCCCCTGAACGGGGGAGGTTAGCCGGCAGCGCGGCGGAGATTGTCGCACACGATGGCGGCAGCGACGGCGGCGTTGAGCGATTCGGCGCCGCCGAAGCGTGGAATTGTGACGCGGCGCGTCACGTGCGCCGCCACGGCGGGCGACAGGCCGCGACCCTCGCTGCCGATCACGATGATCGCATCGCGGAGCGGTGGCAGTTGGTGCACATCGTCGCCCGAGAGATCGCAGCCGAGGATGGCGGGCGCAGGGCGGGAAGGGTCGCGGGCGAGCGCGGTGAAAGCGCTGGCCAGATCGGCGGTGTGGGCGCGCACCCGGGCAAACGAGCCCATGCTCGCATTGATGACTTTCTGGTGGAACAGGTCGGCGCAGTCGGGCGAGAGCACGACGCGGTCGAACGCGAACCAGTCCGCGATGCGCAGGAGCGTGCCGACGTTGCCGGCGTCCTGCACGCCGTCGAGTGCGAGGGTGAGGCCGCGGGCGAGGGCGTCGGGGGCAAGGGGCGCGCGCACGATGGGACCGACGGCGAGGATGGAGGAGGGCGTCGGGAAATGGCTGGCGCGCGCCATCTCGTCGGCGGTGATGACCGTGGTTCCGATCGTTTTGGCCGCCTTGGGATTTTCGCGGATCCAGGTGTCGGTCGCGTAGATTTCGGAAAACGCGAACCCCGCGGCGAACAGTTCGCCGACGACTTTTTCGCCCTCGACCACGAACAGCCCGAGGGCCTCGCGGGATTTTTTTTCGCGCAGCGAGCGCAGGCGTTGGAGCTCGGCCTTGGTCACGGCCGCATCTCGAACGGCTCAATCCGCCGTGGCAAGCAGCGCCTTGGCGGCGGCCACTTCGCCGGGTTGCTGAGCTGTGTAGCGAACGAGGGCTACGGCGCGGCTTTTTCGGCGCGGCCTGGAGCAGTCGTGAGGTCCAAGCGGTTTTTGGTCATGACAAACTCCGCGCCGCCGTCGTGGGCGATCAACAGGCCGATCTCGAAATCTTCTGCCGGCAGCCGCTCGCGGCGGATCACCGCGCGGAAACCCGCGCGGAGCCATTTGGGCTCCTGGTAGTGTTTCGCGATGTCGCTGCGCTGCAGCGTGACCGCGGAAAAATACAGCAGCGATTTTTCCGAGCGCAGCACGACGTAGACCTGCCCACGTTTCGCTTCGCGGCCGGGCAACATCGCCCAGCCACCCGCCGTGACGGCACGTTCGCTGGCGAACAGTTCGTCGACGTGGGTGATCATCTGCGTGCTGGGTGTAGGCGCCGGAAATTCCGCGGGCCGCGAAAACTCCGGCAGCCGATACACTCCGCGATCTTCGGCGAGCTTGAGGATGATGTCGGCGTGACGTTCTCGCGGGTGGAGCCGGGTGATGCCTTTGCCATCCTCGCCGAACTGCTCGAACGACGTCGCGGCGCGATCGCGGACCTCGGTGAAGCTGTCGATCAGCGGCGCGAATTTGCGGTTCGCCGCGATCGTGAACGCCACGAGCGCTGGCAGCACGCAGACGAGCGGGCGAAACGGGTGCGCGGGCCGTGCCGCCACCGCGAGTTCGAGCAGCATGAAAATCACCAAGGCCCAGGCGAGCGCGCCGTGGATGAGATAGCGGGAGTTCACGTCGGTGCCGGCGAGTTCCGCACGACCCAGCGCGATGAGCGTGAGCGCACCGATCGCGAACACTGTGCCGAAGAACGCCACGGGCTGTCGGGTCGCGAAGCCGCGATGGCCGAGACCACCGAGAGCCACAAGCAAGAGTGCGCCCGCGATGGGCGCGAAGGCGGCGTGGCCGAGCGTCAGCGGCGCTCCGAGCAGGGCGAGCCAGTAGCGACCCAGGCGGAGAAAATTGGCAGCGCCCAACTCGACGACGCGATGCTCCGGATTCAGCTCGAAGCCGTGGAGGAAGGCCGCAACCGCAAGGACGCTGAAAGGGATCCAACCGGCGAGTTCGCGCCAGCGTCGCTGCTGCGCCAGCAGCAACGCCCCGAGCGGCCATACCACGTTGCCGTGGGCGAGCGTGAAGGTGGCGAGTAGTCCGAAGAGCGCGCCCACCGCGCATCCGGCGACACTGCCGCGGGCGAGCGCGACGACCGCGAGCAGCGCGAGGAAGACGACTTGAAA
>JANPIT010000387.1:0-2481 GCA_031425115.1 Opitutaceae bacterium
GCGGGCCAGGAGCCACGGGAGGAGGCGGAGCGAAATCAGGCGAACCATCGGGGTGGGGGAAACGATGCGGCTATGAAACGCGATGGCGTGGGAAGTTTCACGTGTGGCGGCATCCCACTTTCGTGCACGTGGGGGGAGAAGGGGCGGGCGGGCTACTTGGCCGGAAGGTCCACGCGGTGATTTCGCTGGATCTGCGTCTGCCAGCTATCGCCGACGCGGGCGTCGGCGGCGAACTCGGGCCAGCGTTTCACGGCGGCGCGCACCTCTTCCACAATAGCCTCGGC
Source organism: Opitutaceae bacterium (assembly GCA_031425115.1). Taxonomy (GTDB): domain Bacteria; phylum Verrucomicrobiota; class Verrucomicrobiia; order Opitutales; family Opitutaceae; genus ER46. The sequence goes on from JANPIT010000387.1 coordinate 285, forward strand.
GCGGCCGCGCTTGAGCATCATGCGCTTCCCGCAGGTGCGAAAATCATCGTGCGTAAAGCCATCGCGTTTTCCGTTCATCGACATCTGGTGCTGCGCGGTCCAGGCCCCGGATGGGTTGAAACTGTAGGTGATGTCGAACGCGGGTGAGAGCGACCAGCGGCCGGCCTTGTCCATGAGGAACGCGATGTTCTTCACGTGATCGTCCTGGTTACGCGCGACGATGTTGAAGGTCATACGGCGAAACTGCTCCTCGACCGATTCCATCGGCAAGTCGAGTTGCCGAATGACAAGAAACGCCTGCTCGTAGGCGTGGGCGCCGGCTTGGTTGAAATCGTAGTGGGCGAGGGCGCCGAGCGATTGCATGTGGAGCTTCGCGCCGCCCGCCAGCCGATCGAAGCGGCGCGTCATGAAGTGGCGGCGGCCGTTTTCTTCGAGCAAGCGGCACTCGCTGATGGCGATGCCCGCGGCCCGCGCCATCAGAGAATACGCATACTCGACGGCGCCGTAGCCCTTGGGGTCTTCGAATTCTTTGTCCTTGTTGCCCGTCACCCCGTCGAATTTTAGCAGCCAATAGTCGAAGCCTTCGCCCGCGGCGATCTGCCCCGAGCGCACTTCGTGAGTCTGCGGATTCCACGCGATGACGGCCTTCGCGCGCGCGCCGCCGGCGGACGTGCCGACGCGCAAGATGTCGTTCAACGCCGCCGTCCGCTCCGGATCGGAAAACGTAGCTTTCAGTTGCTCGCGTTGCGTCAGAATTTCCGAGGCGAGGCGAACCAGGGCGTCGATTTCGATCTCCTGGGCGGCTTGCGGCCGAGGGCCAATCGACGGCGCGAACTCCAGTGCGCCCATGCCGCGCGCACCTGTGTAACAGAGGCGTTCGATGGGATTAAAGCTGCCCGGGGCGCGTCCTTGGGTCGCGAGCCACGCATCGATCAAGGCGTTGCCGAAACGGTCGGGCAGTGAGTCCGCCAACATGCCGGGCAACCCATGAAACGTGCCCGCCGCCAACTCCGGGAAAACATAAACGCGGTTGCTGAGCGGAAGCGTGAGCGGCGAAACTTCGATTCCGCTCTGCGCGAAGGCAGGATCGTATTGGAACGCGGCATGAGACGCTCCGTCGGCCAACGAAACCGCGCCGATGGTGCGGCCCCAGAGTTTGACCTCGGCGAATGCGCTCATGATTATTCCGCCCAAGTCCAGGCGGTTGAATCAGGCGGCAAGCGCTGACCGTTCGCTACTGGGATAGTGTCACCCGACGCGCGAATTCGCTTCCTCCCCCGCGACTTCAATTGCGCGATAGGACTTGGAGTGGATTCAGGAATGAAGCTTTCCAGGCGATCTAGAATCCGCAGCGCGCGACAAACTCGAATAAACGCCGTAAGTTGGGCGCTCACTTTCCCGCTTTCGAGTCTTCGTATCGTGCGAACTGCCAGCCCACTTTCCTGGGCGAGCTGAGCTTGAGTCATGTTTATTTCGAGGCGGGCTCGGGCTAATCGGCACCCCATCTCCTGCAGCACATTCAAATCGGAAAGGTTGTTATCAATTCTCATTAGGGGCCAATTATGGCCGATAAACAGCAAAAGTCGATAATAAGAGGCCGTATGGGGCCATTTAATCGGCGGGATCTGCTGGCCTTAGCAACAATTGCCTTCCGCTGTTACGAGCGGCGAGACGGTGTTTTTGTCGCCCTTTGTCTCAGCGGAGGACCTAGCTCGAACGTCGAGAACAACGACTCCAGGTTCAGGGCTCTCAACGCAGCCACCATGTTGTGAAATGTCGCTTGTCCATTGCTTTCAATGCGCTCGACCGTGCGTTTACTCAGACCCGCCAAAGCCGCCATTTCCGCTTGAGTCATGTTCATGTCCAGTCTTCGAGCGCGAATCGCATGGGCAAATGCGTTCACAATGATGCCCGTTTCATTTACCGGACCAGCACTCTTCTGCCGGATAAATGGAATTCTTTTGAATCCGTTAATGCTACACACGGCATGCGCGATCTTGATTACCTCCCCATGCACCGACTGCGCAAAGAACTCGCTCCCTCCGTCGTATGGCAACGCGACTCGAAGATTCCTACAGGCTTTGTGAAGCAAAGTTTCGAAAGCATAGGCATGGTCGGCCGTTCCGCAGTCGATAATGATTATCTCGTCGGTATTGAAGTCGTAGAAGCGCAACAACTGTGAGAGCCGCGACGAAGG